>JAEZZU010000355.1 GCA_023418355.1 Pseudomonadota bacterium
CCCAGCATGGCCTCGGAAGACTTTTCCTTCATGTCGCAGACCCGCCCCGGTGTCTATATCTGGATGGGCAATGGTGAAGACAGTGCCTCGCTGCACAACCCGAAGTACGACTTCAACGACAACGTATTGCCCAAGGGCGTGCAGTATTTTGTGGAGCTGGTCTACGCATTGCTGCGTGACGGCAAGCTGCCCAAGGCGGGCTGAGTCGCAGACAGCATCTGCTAATCACGAAAAAGCGCTTCCTGGTGAAGCGCTTTTTTTATAGCTGTCAGCGCTTGCTGTATAAGCACTAGAGGCTGATTTTGCTTATATTTTCCGTGCATAGAGCCAGCGGTACATGGGCTCGGTGAGCAGCAGCACGGCAATCAAGCGCGTGACCTGAAACGATGTGACTACCGGCACGGACAGGGCAAAGATCTTGGCCGTGATGGACATCTCCACAATCCCGCCCGGCGCGGTGGCCAGCAGCAGCGAGGTGTAGTCCAGATCGGTGCATTGCCACAGCACCCAGGCAAAAGCGGCGCCCAGTGCAATCAGCACCAGCGTGACCAGCACAATGCTCAGCGCCCACCGTGGCGCGCTTTGGAGGAACTGGCGCTTGAAGCGCACGCCCAGGCTGATGCCGATGACCAGCTGCGCAGCGCTGCTCAGGCCGGGTGGCAAGGCGGAAAGCTGCAGATCACACAAGGCAATGATGACCGAGGCCGTGAACGGCCCCAGAAACCATGGGTTGGGCTGCCTGAGCCACTGGAACACAGTTACGCCAGCCGCAGTGAGCAGCGCAAACACGGCAAAGCCTGCAGGCTGAAAGCTCAGCGCCAGTGGCGCGCTGGGTGCGCTGGCACCGGGTGCTTCACGCTCAATCAGGGCCACCAGAAAAGGTACACACAGCGTGACCAGCATGAGCCGCAGACTGTGGCTGGCGGCCACCAGATCGGTTCTGGCCTGGCTGCGCTCCGCCAGGATGGACATTTCCGAGGCAGCCCCAATCACCCCCGAAAAGTAGGCGGTGGAGTGCAATTGCTCCGGGCTGTGGAAGCCGTCGTTGCCACGGTTGGACCATGCAATGAACCGGGCGCTGAGCAGGCCCAGACCCAGCGAAAACATCACGGCCAGTCCCACGGCCCACCAAAGCCGGGCCAGCAGCCCCACGATCTCCGCCGAAAAATACATGCCCAGCGCAGACCCCATGGCCCATTGGCCGAGGTTGCGCATGCGGTTCAGGCTGACCACGGGCAGCTGCATGACGGACAGCACGCCCGTCACCAGCAACGGGCCGGTCAGCCAGGGCAGTGGCACATGCCACCACACAAACAGCTGGGCTGCCGCAAAGGCAATGAGCAGGGTGAGCAGATAGGCAGGAAGAGGGCGCAGAGGCAAACGCATGTCAGCGGGATGGGGTTTGCAAGGCCGCGAGCTGGGCTTGAATCCAGCTGCGGAAAAGCTCGACTTTGCGGGAGTGGCGCTGCAACTGTGGGCGCACCAGATAGTAGGACAGACCGGTCTTGACCGGCAGGTTGAAAGGGGTGACCAGCTTGCCGCGCTTGATGTCATCGACCAGCAGGGTGGTCTGGCCGATGGCAATGCCCAGGCTGTCCGCAGCGGCCTGCCAGGTCAGGATGGAGCTGCTAAAGCGCATGCGCTCGGTCACCTCAATTTCATCGCCATAGCGGCACAGGCGTGCCCATGTGTTCCAGTCATGGGGGCGAAAGTGTGAAACCAGCAGGCGCACACGCAGCAAAGACTGTGGGTAGCGTGCATCGGGCGCGTACTGCCGCAGAAACTCCGGTGAGCACACGGGTTCGATGACATCCTCAAACAGAAAGTCGCTGTCCTGCCCGGCCCAGGCGCCATTGCCGATCTGGATGGCCAGGTCTACGTTGTCGCGGTCAAAGTCCACAAACTCGACGGAGTTGGTGATCTTGACGGTAAGGTCTGGATAACGCGCATGAAAGTCTGACAGCCTGGGTATGAGCCACTTGGCAGCAAAGGTGGTGTAGGTCTGGATGCGTAAGGTGTTGTCTGAGCCCGAGCGCATCAGGTCAGAGGTGGCTTTGGCCAGCGCATCAAAGGCTGGGGTAATGGCTTCGGCATAGCGCTGGCCGGAGTGGGTGAGGCTGATGCCGTGCCGTTCACGCCGGAAAAGCTCGACCCCGAGATAGGTCTGCAGCACGTTGAGCTGCTTGCTCACGGCAGATTGGCTGATATGCAACTCCTGCGCGGCCTTGGTTAAGTTCTGCGTCCTGACAACGACGTCAAATACCTTGAGTGGGTTTAAGGGAGGCAGCTTCTTACTCATGTCTGCATTCTAGAGATGCCAGGGATGCGTAATGGGCTGCCGAGGTCATGCATGCGACTGCATCCAGCTGTGAATGCACTGTGCAATGGTGTGGGGGCTGGAGGTGGCAGATAGCACCATCCATTCATGCTGGCGATGGTTCTTGGTCAGCGTCAGTACTGCCTCCGCAGGCTCCGTCTGCCCGGGGGCATTCAGCCAGACCGTCAGCCCTGGAATATGTGGCGGCAGCGGGTGGCTTGTCATCGGCAAAGTGTCGGAGCCTGGTGCTGCGCTTGACCAGTTACAGCCATGTCTTTGATCGTAGAGAAGCACCAGGCCCGACAAATGCGGCAATTGCGCAGCCAGCTGGCACGCCAGGGCTGCAGCTTCATGCAGGCCAATCAGATAGAGCGGCGGCTGGCGCTGGGAAGCGCCAGCCTGGACGGTCATGCTTTGCAGCAAGTCGGCGTCGACAGCCGCTGTGGCACAGCTGGGCAGGAGCAGCTGGTAGTGCTGACTCCAGTGGCGCAGAACGTCATCCCAGATATCCCAGCGCACATGCGCATCAGGCAGTATCATCACCGGAACTCCCTTGCCCTGTATGTGCCAGATGGTGGGCATGCAGGCGCCCGTTTCGGCAGAGGCTGAAGGAGTGCGTGGTGTGGTTTGCATGGTGTGTGCCTGCAAATATCAGGGCTCAGGTAGCGGGCTGCATGACCAGGGCATCCACGGCCAGCACCCCTTCGCCTTCGGGCATGACCATCAATGGGTTCACTTCTGCTTCTGCCACGTTCAGTTCGTTGCGCACGGCCAGTTGCGACAGGTTGGAGATGGTGACAGCCAGTGCGTCCAGATCACCCTTGGCTTTGCCACGCAGGCCAGCCACGGTCTGCAGCATCTTGACCTCGGCAATCATTTCCTTGGCTGTTTCCACGCTCACCGGAGCTAGGCGGATGCTGCGGTCGCGCATCACTTCAGCCCAGATGCCTCCGGCAGCCAGCATGATGATGGGGCCTGCATCGGGGTCAATGCGGTAGCCCACCAGTACTTCGGTCAGGCCCTTGCGCATGGGTTGCACCAGCACCTGGTCGCAAGGCACACCGGGGGCACGCGTTTGCAGGTTGCTGCGCAGGGTGGTGAAAGCTTCGGTCAGCTCTGACTGGCTGCGGATGTTCAGCACCACACCGCCCACTTCGGTCTTGTGCGGGATGTGCTCGGAGCACACCTTGGCAACCACAGGGAAATCAAATGGCAGCGGGCCGGGGCGTTCCGTATTCAGCGGAAAGGTGACGGCGGCTGCATGGGGGACTTGCAGGGTGTCCAGCAGTTCATAGGCCTGCGCCTCGCTGAGTGCACGGGTTGCATCGTGCTTGCCTGCAGGTACGGTGGCCGCCTGTTCCTGGCTGCGGCGGGCGAACACGGCGGCAATGGCGTCTGCACAGCTCTCAGGCGTGCGGAAGCAGGGGATGCCAGCCTGTGTCAACTGTGCCAGCGCGTTGGGAGCATCGGGTACCAGCATGGTCACCAGCGGCTTGCTGTGGCCAGCACTGTCCATGATGGGCTTGACGGCCAGATCAGGATTAAAGCGTGCGGATGAACCAACCACGGCAATCACCATGTCAAACTCCGGCGCGTTGAGCAGGATGTCCAGCGCCTTCATCATGACTTCGTACTTGGTGCCGGCCAGTGTCAGGTCCAGCACACGGCCTGCATTGCCGGGAATGTCAGCAGCCTGCAGCTTGGCAATGGTTTCAGCAGATGGCGGCTGCACGGTGATGCCGCGCACGCCCAGCTGGTCCACCACCATGGCAGCGCCGCCGCCGGTGGTAGTAACCACAGCTACGCGCTGCCCAGTCTTTTGCTGAGCAGGTACTTTCTTGGCCAGCGGAAAGACTTCAAACAGGGTCTCCAGCATTTCCACACGGGCCACGCCCAGGTCTTTGAGGAATGCGTCTGCAATATCGTCTTCACCCGCTAGCGCACCGGTGTGGGTGGCTGCCATTTCTGCAGCAGCGCTGGAGCGGCCCAGCTTGTAGGCGATCACGGGCTTGCCACGCTTGGTAGCTTCACGGGCAAAGGCTTGCAGCTGGTCGCCGTGGCGCAGACTTTCGAGGAAGAGTACATAGCCTTCGATCGATGGGTCATCCAGCGTCGCGGCGCAGATTTCGCCCACGCTCAGATCTACCTCGCTACCTACCGAAACCAGGCCTGCAAAGCCCACACCGCGAGCCTTGCCGCGCGATACCAGAGCACCAATCATGCTGCCGCTGTGTGATGCAACGAACACCTTGCCCTTGGGAACATCCGGTTCGGCAAAGGCTGCATTGGCAGTCAGCACCAGACCGTTGTTGGGGTTGACCACACCCAGGCTGCTGGGGCCGAGGATACGCAGGCCGGACGTTGCAGCAATTGCACGCAACTGGTTTTCACGCTCCACGCCTTCGGGGCCGGATTCAGAAAAACCGCTGGCCAAAATCGTGACCAGCTTGACGCCGAGCCGAGCGCATTCCTTGACGGTATCGACCACGGTGTCCGTAGGAGACAGCACAAAGACATGCTCTGGCACTTCTGGCAGTGCAGACAGGCTGGGCCATGCCTTTTCGCCCTGCACTTCGGTGCGGCGTGGGTTGATGGGATAGATCGTGCCCTGATAGCCCGAGCGGCGCAGGAACTGCTGGGGGCGACCGCCGGTCTTCTTGGCGTCGTCCGATGCTCCCACCAAGGCAATGCTCCTGGGATAAAGCAGGGCCTGGCAGATGTCGCTGGAGGGTGTCTTTGTGTGCATCAACATGGTTTACTTTTCTACATTGAATTGCTTGAACTGCTCGGCCCAGTGCGCCACTTCAGCAGCCAGTTCTTCCCTGAATTCCTCGGGTGAATTGCCAATCATCACGGCGCCCTGGGGAATCAAGGTTTTCTTGAACTCATCGCTTTGCACGGCCTTGGCCACCACGGCAGCCAGCTTGTCGATGATGGGCTTGGGTGTGCCTGCAGGTGCCAGCAAGGCATTCCAGGAGTCTGACACCATGGCGGGCAGCCCAACTTCAGCAAATGTGGGGACGTCAGGAATCCCGGGCAGTCGCTGTGGGCCTGTAATGGCCAGTGGGCGCACCTTGCCAGCTTCCAGATTCGGCATGGCTCCGGTGGAGGTCATGAAGGCCGCATCGATGACGCCGGCGATCAGGTCATTGAGCGCGCCAGAGCCACCCGAGTAGGGCACGTGCAGCATCTCTATGCCTGCCAGTTGCTCCAGCCGCAGCGTAGCCATGTGCTGTGTGCCACCGGCACCGGTTGTGCCATAGGTCAGCTCACCAGGTTTGGACTTGGCCAGTGCCAGAAACTCCTGGAAGCTCTTGACAGGCAGCTTGGGACTGACGGCAAACACGCCGGGGGCGGAAGAGACTTTGGAGATGGGCTCAAAACTGGTGATGGGGTCAAACTTCTGTTTGGGAAAGACGAACTTGTTCATCGCCAGGGGCGCAGCCGCCAGCAGCAAGGTGTGGCCATCTGGAGGCGCTGCAGCCACCATTTCGGAAGCAATATTGCTGGTAGCTCCGGGGCGGTTTTCTACGATGAAGGCACCTTTGAGCTCATCTTGCAAGGCCTTGGCAACCAGGCGGGCGACCACATCGGTGGGGCCTCCAGCCTGAAAGCCAACGATGATTTTTACGGGCTTGGTGGGATAGGTCTCAGAGGCGATGGCAGGGGCTGCAGCCAGGCTTAGAGCTACAGCGCCGATGGCAGTGATGCAAGTACGTCTTTTCATTTTTGTCTCCTTGGAAAGGTCTGGGTGTTGTTTTTGGTGTTGTTATTTCTTGGGGGCGCGTTGCGAGAAGCTGCGCTCAAACACACCTTCTGCAATGCGGTTTTTGAGCATTTCGATGGAGCCGCCCGCGATCATCCAGCCACGGGTGCGGCGTACGCAGTACTCAATCAGTGCCTCCTGGCTAAAGCCCATGCCACCCATGACCTGCATGGCTTCGTTAGACACTTCCCAGCCCGCCAGATTGCAGGCCAGCTTTGCCATGGCAGTGCTCTGAGCGCTGGGTAGTCCGTGTTCGCCTTCCAGCGCCGCCTTGTACAGCAGCATTTGGGCTTGCTCCAGCTTCATCCACATATCGGCAAACTTCCACTGGATGCCCTGGAACTCGCACAACTCACGGCCAAACTGCTTGCGTGTCAGCGCATGTTCGCGGGCGTGGTTAAAGGCATAGCGGCCCAGCGCCAGAGCGCGTGAAGCATTGCCTAAGCGTTCTACGTTGAAGCCGGAGATTTGCTTTTTGAAGCCACCTTCGCCCAGCAGCAGATTCTTCTTGGGGATACGGCAGTTTTCAAAGTACAGCTGCGACCACTGTTCGCCGTTCATGAAGCTTGAAGGATTGCCTACGGTAAAGCCAGGTGCGCCTTTTTCAACCAGTACGGAGCCAATGCCGTCCAAGCCTGGGCCAAAGCGCACATAGATCAGGAACAGTTCGGCTTCGGGGCTGTGGGTCGAGAACACCTTGCTGCCGTTGATGACGATTTCATCGCCTTCGATCACGGCGCTGGTCTTGAGCTCGGTCACGGCAGATCCTGCATCGGGTTCACTCATGCCCAATGAAATGAGTTTTCTTCCAGCCAGCAGGTCAGGCAGGAAGCGCTGCTTTTGCTCGGGTGTGGCGTACTCCACAAAGGTACGGATAGGGCCAAAGTTGCCAGCCTGCACCAAGTCGGCGCTCTTGGGGCATGCCAGTGCTACTTGCTGGATTGCCAGTACGGCGTGCATCAGCGTGCCGCCCTGGCCGCCATCTTCTTCAGGGAATGCGATGCCCATCAGGCCTTGTTCGGAAATCAGTTTGGCTGCGTCCCAAGGGCAGCCGGACTGGTGGGCACGCTCCAGTGCGCCGGGTGCCAGCTTGTCCTGTGCAAAACGTGCCACGCTGTCGGCAAATGCCTGGTGTTCTTCGGAGAGAGTGAAGTCCATGAGTTTTCCTGTGCATGAAAAAGGGGAGTGCACAGATCATGGCTTTTTCCCTCGCTCATAGATGTTCCACTTTTGCGCTTAGACATGAGTTTTGGTTATTTCTATTGCACTCTTGTTCCTGCGCATGAAGGGCGCTTGCAGGCATGATGCAGCTCAGAACAAAGATCGCAGATCCTGAGCAACCTTTCTTTTATTTGGTTTGACCTATGTACATCAGTGAGCAACTTGGGCAGTTTGGTAGCAGCTTTCGTACTGCGCATGTCGATGAATTGGTACTGCATCACGCAAAGCGTGCCATTGTGGATTGGTATGCGGCGCTGATTCCAGGCTACGTCATGGAGCCTACGCCTTTGCTGGAGCAGGCATACAGCGAAGATCTGGACCGTGGGCAAGCCAGACTGGCTCTGGGCCGTCAGGCTACGGTACGTGCTGCGGCACTGATCAATGGCTCTGCCTCTCACACAGCAGAGGTAGATGACATCTTCAAGGAAGCCATCTACCACCCGGGTGCACCAACGATTTCCGCCGCACTGGCGGTGGCGCAGCAGGAGGGTGTCAGTGGTCTGGAGCTGATCAAGGCGGTGATCGTGGGGTATGAAATCAGTACCCGCATTGGCAAGGTATTGGGCCGCGAGCACTACAAGTACTGGCACAACACAGGGACGGTGGGCACTTTTGGCGCGGCAGCGGCAGCGGCCTATCTGCTCGGCCTGGATGCAACGCGGTTTACCCATGCGCTGTGCACGGCTGCCACATTTGCTGCGGGCTTGCAGCAGGCATTCAAGATGGACTCCATGTCCAAGCCGCTGCACTCGGGCAGGGCTGCGGAAGCCGGCGTGGCAGCGGCGCAAATGGCGCGTGAAGGTGTGACTGGATCACTGGATGTGTTTGAAGGCACCTATGGCCTGGGCGTGGCCATGAGCAATGGACCTGAGTGGAGCGCGGTGATGGCGGATCTGGGGCAGCGGTTTAACATCACTGCCATGACGTTCAAGAACCACGCTTGCTGCGGCCATACCTTTGCGCCGATTGACGGTGCGCTGGTACTGCAAAAGCAGCATGGGCTGGACTGGGCACAGATTGCACATATCTGTGTGGAAACCTATAGTCCCGCGCTGGCCGTGGCAGGCAACCCTGCACCACGCACACCAGCAGAAGCGCGTTTCAGCATTCCTTTTGTGGTGAGCACCGCCTTGCGCTATGGCAGCGTGCGTCTTTCCGCTTTTGCCCCAGAGCGTCTGGCAGACCCGGATCTGCTGGCACTGATGCAGAAGGTAGAGCTGAAGGTGCATCCGGAGCTCGACAGCAAATTCCCGGGGCAGCGTGCGGCACGGGTCACATTGCGTATGCACGATGGCAGCAGCTACAGCTATCTGCAGCCCACCCGCAAGGGCGATCCAGACATGGCGCTGACGGATGAGGAATTGCAGGACAAGTTCAATGAACTGGTGGAGCCAGTGCTTGGCAAAGCACGCTGTGCCGCTGTGACCCAGGCACTGTGGCAGCTGGAGCAGGTGACAGATCTGCATGCCTTTTGATTGGGAATGACTGGAGCACCACACATGACAGGAGACAAGATGAGCGACAAGCCCATGGTGCGCACAGAGCGCGTAGACGGTGTACTGGTCATCTGGATTGATAACCCGCCAATCAATGCAGGGGCATTGGGCGTGCGTCAGGGCTTGCTGCAGGCTGTGCAGACACTGCGGCAGGACGAGACACTGATAGCGGGCGTACTGATTGGAGCGGGCAATACCTTTATTGCTGGCTCAGACCTGCGTGAGTTTGGTCAGCCGCTGCAGGAACCTCAGCTGCCCGTGGTGATTGCCGCTATTGAGCGCTGCAGCAAACCCGTGGTTGCGGCTTTGCATGGCTCAGCACTGGGTGGTGGCTTTGAGCTGGCGCTGGGCTGTGATGCACGCGTGGCGCTGGCAGGTACGCGGGTAGGCTTGCCGGAAATTACGCTGGGCATGATTCCCGGTGCCGGTGGCACGCAGCGCCTGCCACGCCGCACGGGGCTGCTCAAAGGGCTGGAGCTGGTGTGCAGCGGCGAGCGACTGACTGCGGAAGCAGCACAGCAATTGCACCTGGTGGAGCAGGTCGTGCAGGATGACTTGCTGATGCATGCCGTGGCATATGCGCGGCAACTGCAAGGGCGCAAGCAGCGTATCCGCGATGAGCAAGCACAGGCCGTAGAGCCCACCTTGTGGGATGCCTTGGC
>JAEZZU010000002.1 GCA_023418355.1 Pseudomonadota bacterium
CCGCCGCGGATGGTTTGAATGAATCGCAGCGCCTGCCTACACCTCAGACACCCTGCGCAGTGCGTTGCCCCGATTGGGAAGCCTGCTCTGTGATCACAGAACTTGAATTCAAAAGCCTGGCCAGCCAAGGCTACAACCGCATTCCTCTGGTGACAGAGGCCTTTGCCGATCTTGAAACCCCGCTCTCGCTGTACCTGAAACTGGCACATGCCGGTGGAGATGGGAAGAACAGCTTTTTGCTGGAATCCGTCGTGGGGGGCGAGCGCTTTGGCCGCTACAGCTTTATTGGCCTGCCTGCGCGCAGCTGCCTGCGTGCCAGCGGCTTTGGCGCAGCAGCCAAGACCGAAGTGGTGACCGATGGCGCCGTGGTCGAAACCCATGCGGGCAATCCGCTGGATTTCATCGCCGACTACCAAAAGCGCTTCAAGGTCGCACTCGTGCCCGGTCTGCCACGTTTTTGTGGCGGTCTGGCCGGTTACTTTGGCTATGACGCGGTGCGCTATGCCGAGAAAAAGCTCGAAGCCTCCTGCCCGCCCGACACGCTTGGCACGCCCGACATCCTGCTGCTGCTGTGTGAAGAGCTGGCCGTCATCGACAACCTCTCGGGCAAGCTGTACTTCATCGTCTATGTGAACCCCGCCGAGCCCGAGGCCTACAGCAAGGGCAAAAAGCGCATACGCCAGCTCAAGGAGCAGCTGCGCTATTCGGTCAGCGTGCCGCAGATCAAGGGCGGAGAGAGCTACCCCGCCGAGCGCAGCTTTGCCAAGGCGGATTACCTCAAGGCCGTGGAGCAGGCCAAGGAGCTGATTGCCGCCGGTGACTTCATGCAGGTGCAGGTGGGCCAGCGCATTCACAAGCGCTACACCGAGTCGCCCCTGTCGCTGTACCGTGCGCTGCGCTCGCTCAACCCATCGCCTTACATGTACTTCTACAACTTTGGCGACTTCCAGGTCGTGGGCTCCAGCCCCGAGATTCTGGTGCGCCAGGAGCAGGTGGAAGAAGGGCAGAAGATCACCATCCGCCCGCTGGCTGGCACCCGCCCACGCGGCTCCACGCCGGAGAAGGACAAGGCCACGGAAGCCGAGCTGATTGCCGACCCCAAGGAGCGTGCCGAGCACGTGATGCTGATCGACCTGGCGCGCAACGATATTGGCCGCATTGCCAAGACCGGCAGCGTGAAGGTGACCGAAGCCTTTGTCGTGGAGCGCTACAGCCACGTCATGCACATCGTGAGCAATGTGGAAGGTATCCTCAAGGACGGCATGAGCAGCATGGATGTGCTCAAGGCCACCTTCCCGGCGGGCACGCTCTCGGGCGCGCCCAAGGTACATGCCATGGAAATCATTGACCAGCTCGAACCTACCAAGCGCGGCATCTACGGCGGCGCGGTCGGTTACCTGAGCTTTGCCGGTCACATGGACATGGCGATTGCCATTCGCACCGGTGTGATCAAGGACGGCAACTTGTATGTGCAGGCTGCTGCCGGTGTGGTGGCGGACTCGGTGCCTGAGATGGAATGGCGCGAAACCGAGCACAAGGCGCGTGCCTTGCTGCGTGCGGCAGAACTGGTAGAGGAGGGCCTGGAATGAAGCTCCTGATGATCGACAACTACGACAGCTTTACCTACAACATCGTCCAGTACTTTGGCGAGCTGGGGGCTGACGTGACCGTGGTGCGCAATGACGAAGCCACGCTGGACGATGTGATCGCGCTGGTGGAGCGCGAAGGCATGGAACGCATCGTGATTTCGCCCGGCCCCTGCTCGCCAGCGGAAGCGGGCATTTCCGTGGCGGCCATCCAGCACTTCGCGGGCAAGCTGCCGGTGCTGGGCGTGTGTCTGGGCCACCAGAGCATTGGCGCAGCATTTGGCGGCCGCATTGTGCGCGCAGGCCAGCAAATGCATGGCAAGACCAGCGTCATCACCACCAACCAGCAGGGCGTGTTTGCTGATCTGCCACAGCAGTTCACGGTGAACCGCTACCACTCGCTGGTGATTGAAAAATCGACCTTGCCTGAGTGTCTGGAAATCACCGCGACGAGCGAGGACGGCGAGATTCAAGGCGTGCGCCATAAAACGCTGGCGGTGGAAGGCGTGCAGTTTCACCCCGAGAGCATCCTGACCGAACATGGTCACGCCATGCTCAAGAACTTTCTCGACCAGAAGTAAACGCCAAGGCCGCACTGCTGCATGCAGGCGGCCTTTGTTTTTGATAGCTGCCAGCGCTGGTATTGCTTAGGTTTTCAAGCAATAAATATCTAAAAGCCAGTCATTGCAAGCGCAAGCAGCTTCTAAAGAAATAGCAAAGGATGTGCCATGACCAAGATCACCCCCCAGGAAGCGCTGCAACGCACCATCGAACACCGCGAAATTTTCCACGACGAGATGCTGGAGCTGATGCGCATGATCATGCGCGGCGAGCTCTCGCCCTTGATGACGGCTTCCATCATCACCGGCCTGCGCGTGAAGAAGGAAACCATTGGCGAAATCACCGCAGCAGCAGAGGTGATGCGCGAGTTTTCGAACAAGGTGCAGGTGCACGACAAGACCCACCTCGTGGACATCGTCGGCACGGGCGGCGATGGTGCCAACACCTTCAACATCTCGACCTGCGCGACCTTTGTGATCGCGGCGGCGGGCGGCAAGGTCAGCAAGCATGGTGGCCGCAGCGTGAGCAGCAAATCGGGCAGCGCGGACGCGATGGAAGCGCTGGGGGTGAACATCAACCTCAAGCCCGGGCAAATTGCTGATTGCATCCGCGATGTGGGCATCGGCTTCATGTTCGCGCCCAACCACCACCCTGCCATGAAGAACGTCGCCCCCGTGCGCAAGGAGCTGGGTGTGCGCACCATCTTTAACATCCTCGGCCCTCTGACCAATCCTGCCGGTGCGCCCAATATCCTGATGGGCGTGTTCCACGAAGACCTGGTCGGCATCCAGGTGCGTGCCTTGCAGCGCCTCGGTGCCGAGCATGCGCTCGTGGTCTATGGCCGCGATGGGCTGGATGAAATCAGCCTGGGTGCAGGCACGCTGGTCGGTGAACTCAAGGACGGCGTGGTGCGCGAATACGAAATCCACCCCGAAGACTTTGGCCTGCGCATGGCCGGCACCCGTGCGCTGAAGGTGGAAACGCCTGAGGACTCCAAAGCCATGCTCATGGGCGTGCTGCAGGGCGAGCAAGGCCCCGCGCGCGACATCGTGTGCCTGAACGCTGGTGCAGCGCTGTATGCGGCCAATGTGGCGCCCAGCATCGAAGATGGCCTCAAGCGCGCTCAAGCCGTAATTGACAGTGGCGCTGCGCTCAAGAAGCTGCAAGAACTGGTGGCTTACAGCAGTCAGCTGACAGCGTGAATCTCAGAGCATCGACAATAAGCCTTACAGCCCAAGCATAGAAAGCACACCATGTCCGATATCCTGAAAAAAATCTGCGACGTCAAAGTCCAGGAAGTGGCTGCCGCCAAGCGCGCCATGTCGTTTACAGACATGCGCCGCGACGCGGAAAGCCGAGTCTCTACGCGTGACTTTGTGGGTGCGATTCGCGCCAAGATCGCCAAGGGCCACGCCGGCGTGATCGCCGAAGTGAAAAAAGCCAGCCCCAGCAAAGGCGTGATCCGCGCTGACTTTGACCCCGTGGACATCGCCCAGAGCTACATGGTGGGCAACGGCAAGATCAGCGCGGCCTGCCTGTCAGTGCTGACGGATCGCCAGTTCTTCCAGGGCGAGCCAGACTTTCTGAAGCAAGCCCGCGCCAGCACGCTGCTGCCCGTGCTGCGCAAGGACTTCATGGTCGACCCCTACCAGATCTACGAATCGCGCGTGATGGGCGCGGACTGCGTGCTGCTGATTGCGGCTTGTCTGGATGATGCGCAAATGGCCGAGATGGAACAGATCGCCCACAGCCTCGACATGGCCGTGCTGGTCGAGGTGCACGACGGCGAAGAGCTGCAGCGTGCCTTGAAACTCAAGACCCCGCTGGTGGGTATCAACAACCGCAATCTGCGCACGTTTGAAGTCGATATCCAGACCTCGATTCAGCTGAAAAAGGACGTGCCTGCTGACCGCCTGCTGGTGACGGAATCAGGCATCGCCACCAAGGACGATGTGAAGGCCATGCGTGATGCGGGCATCGACGCGTTTCTCGTCGGTGAAGCCTTTATGCGCGCCAGAGAACCCGGGGAAGCGCTGGCCAAGCTGTTTGGCTGAGCGGTGAACTACACCTGGACAGGCGCTGCCGCTTCAAAAATCAAAGCGGCTAGCGCCTGTTTTTATGAGGTTTGAAAGAGAAAGTGGTCTGAAATGTCCGAAAAACCAGCGCAAGCAGCTACGCAATTGATGAGCGCCAACCCCAGCGACTGGCCTGTGGCACCGGGCTGGCAGGACATTGTCGACAGCTTCTTTTTCTCGCCACAAGGCCAGCAGGTGCTGGACTTTTTGCAGCAGCGGCTCGATGACGGGGCTGTGATTTTTCCGCCCCAGCCTCTGCGTGCGCTGGAGCTGACAGCGCCTGACGATGTGCGTGTGGTGATTCTGGGCCAGGACCCGTACCACGGCCGCGGGCAGGCCGAAGGGCTGGCGTTTTCCGTGGCGCCCGGCGTGCGCCTGCCGCCTTCGCTGCAGAACATCTTCAAGGAAATGCAGCGTGATCTGGGTGTGCCGTTCCCGCCATTTCCGAACCCCGGAGGCTCACTGGTGAAATGGGCGCAAAACGGTGTGTTGCTGCTCAACACCTGCCTGACGGTGGAAGAAGGGCAAGCCGCCAGCCACAGCAAAAAAGGCTGGGAAGTGCTGACCGACGCCATCATCCAGCACGTGGCTGAGCAGGGCCGCCCCACCGTGTTCATGCTCTGGGGCAGCCACGCCCAGTCCAAACGCGTGCTGATCCCGCAGGACCGCGGCCATCTGGTGCTGATGAGCAACCACCCCTCGCCGCTGTCGGCGCTGCACCCGCCCGTGCCGTTTATGGGCAATGGGCACTTTGGGCAGGCCAAGGCGTTTCGGGAGCGGCACGGGTATTGAACCGCCTGCGCGGGCGGCTTTATAGAACTTTACAAGCCCCCATCTGCTGTATTGAGAACGATTCTCATACAATGCAGCTATTGATGAAATAGCTGTCGCGCGCTGCGGCCAAGGAAGTTGAACATGAATGCTGTGTGGAATCGTCGCCAGACCCTGGCAGGCTTGATGTTGGCCATGGCACTGCCTTTTGCTGCTGCGCATGCGGCGCAGACCGTCAAGGTGCAGGACAACACGGGCGAAGTGGAAATGCCGCTCAAGCCCAAGACCGTGCTGGTCTATGACTACGGCGCGCTGGACATCATCCGCACGCTGGGCGGCGATGTGGCAGGCAACCCCCAGCAGGCCTTGCCGCCAGTGCTCAAGCAGTTTGGTGATGCCAGCAAGTACGCCAACATTGGCACGCTGTTTGAGCCTGACTATGAAAAAGTCAAAGCACTCAAGCCTGATCTGATCATTGCGGGCAATCGTTCGCTGCCCAAGGTCGAAGAACTCAAGAAGTTTGCGCCCGTGTTGGATGTGACCATCGACAACCAGAACCAGATGGCGCACGTCTATCGCAATATCCGCTCGATTGCGGCCATCTACGGTGAGCCGGACAAGGGCGAGCAAGAAATCAAGGCCATCGAGGCAGGCATTGCCGATGTGAAGGCCAAGGCCAGCAAAAAGGGCGGGGCGCTGTTCATCATGACCAATGGTGGCAAGCTCAGCGCCTATGGTCCCGGCTCGCGCTTTGACATGCTGTATTCCGTGTTTGGCGTGAACCCCATCAAGGACAAGATTGAAGTGTCCAAGCACGGTCAGGCCGTGTCGTTTGAGTACCTGCTCAAGACCAATCCCGACTACCTGCTGGTGCTGGACCGTGATGCGGCCATTGGCAACGATGGCGCAGCCGCCAAAAAGCTGCTGGATAACAAGCTGGTGCATGCGACCAAGGCCTGGCGCAATGGCAATGTGGTGTATCTGAACGCTGCAGACTGGTACACCATGTCCAATTCGAGCCCATCCGCGCTCAAAGCCAATTTGAAACAGTTATCGGATGCTTTTAGCAAATAAACACACACCCGCGGGGCGTACCGCCCTGGCGTGGACAGGGGCCCTTGTGGCCCTTTTTGCATTGGCGCTGTGGAGCCTGTCGGTGGGCGTGAGCGATGTGTCGTGGAACACCTTGTGGAGCGACAGCGAAGACGACATGGTGGCCCAAGTGCTGATGTACTCGCGCGTGCCGCGCACACTGGCGCTGATCTTGGCAGGCAGCGCCATGGCCGTGGCGGGCCTGTTGATGCAGATGCTGGCGCGCAACCATTTTGTGGAGCCATCGACCATGGGTACGGTGGAGTCCGCCACGCTGGGCATGCTGTTTTGCATGCTGGTGGCGCCTGATCTACCCGTGTTTGCCAAGATGGGCATTTCAGCCGTCACAGCCATGGCGGGTACGGCCTTGTTCATGGCGATTCTGTCGCGCATCCGCCTGCGCTCGGCGTGGATTGTGCCGCTGGTGGGCTTGATTTTGGCGGGGGTGATTGAGGCTGCGACCACGTTCTGGGCCTATCAGTACGACATGATCCAGTCGCTGCGTGCGTTCTCGAATGGCGACTTTTCCGTGGTGATTGAGGGACGCTACGAGATGCTGTGGCTCTCGCTCGGTGTGACGGCGCTGGCCGTGCTGGCGGCGGACCGTTTCACCGTGGCAGGCCTGGGTGAATCGTTTGCGACCAATCTGGGTCTGAACTACAAGGCGCTGGTGCTGCAGGGGCTGATTGTGGTGTCGGTGGTGACGGCCTGCGTGGTGGTGACGGTGGGATCGATTCCGTTTGTGGGCTTGATCGTCCCCAACGTCGTGCGCCTGATCGTGGGGGACAACGTGCGCCGCAGCGTGTGGTGGGTGGCGATTGCCGGTGCGGCGTTGACGCTGATTTGCGACCTGTTTGGCCGCCTCATCATTGCCCCCTATGAAATTCCCGTCGGCACCGTCATGGGCGTGGTCGGCAGTGGTTTGTTTTTGGCGATTTTGCTGCGCCGTCGTATCAAGGGATAACACATGGCGCAAGATTTGTATGAGCCAGCGAACAAGCCGGCATGGTGGTCACTGCACCGCAACCGGCTGCTGACCCTGGTGGTCATGACCGCCGTGGCCATCCTGGCATTCATGACGCTGGGGGTGGAAGCAGACTGGGCCTTTGTGCTGGAGCACCGGGGGCTGAAGGTCATCACCATGATCGTCGTGGCCTGCGCGTTGGGCATGTCCACCGTGGTGTTCCAGACCGTGACGCACAACACCATCCTCACGCCCGCGGTGATGGGCTTGGACGCGCTGTATCTGTTCCTGCAGTCCGTGCTGGTACTGGTGCTCGGCTCAGTGGGTGTGGTGGGCCTGGGTGTGTACCCCAAGTTCGGGCTGGAGATTGTGCTGATGGTCGTGCTCAGCGTGGCGTTGATGCGCTGGCTGTTCACGGGCAACGCATCCAGCCTGCACCTGATGCTGCTGGTGGGCATGGTCATGGGCATTCTGTTTCGCAGCATGACCAGCTTTGCCATGCGCATGATCGACCCCAATGAGTTCGCCACGCTGCAAGACCGCATGTTTGCGAACTTCAACACCATCCATACGCAGCTGCTGTGGCCATCACTCGTGCTGCTGGCCATTGGCGTGGCGTACTTCTGGCACAAGCGCCATGTGCTCGATGTGCTGGCGCTGGGGCGCGATGCCGCGGTGAATCTGGGCATCGATTACCAGCCGCAGGTGTTGCGCCTGCTGGTGGTGATGTGCGCCATGGTGGCCATCTCCACGGCCCTCGTCGGCCCTGTGACTTTCTTTGGCCTGCTGGTCGCCAATATGGCCTACCAGTGGATGGGCACGCGCCGCCACCAGTGGGTGCTGCCTGCGGCCGTGCTCTGGGGCTGCATCTTGCTGCTGGGCGGCCAGGTGATTCTGGAGCGCGTGCTGGGTTTTAACTCCGCACTGTCGGTGGTGGTGGAATTTGTGGGTGGCCTGGTGTTTATCTGGCTGCTGCTGCGCAAAGGCAAACAATGATTGAGACGCGTGATGTCGTAAAGACCCACGGCAGCACCACCGTGCTGCATGGGGTGAATGTTCAGATTCCCGAGGGCAAGTTCACGGCCATCATCGGCCCCAATGGCGCGGGCAAGAGCACGCTGCTGTCCATGGTCAGCCGGCTGGATGTGATGACTTCGGGTTCGTCCCATGTTGCGGGCCTGGACGTGGCGAAAACCGCCAGCGATGCACTGGCCAAGGTGATGGCCATTTTGCGGCAGGACAACCAGTCCACCTTGCGCCTGACGGTGCGTGATCTGGTGGGCTTTGGCCGCTTTCCGCACAGCAAGGGCCGCATGACGGCCGAGGACGTGCAGCATGTCGATCAGGCGCTGCAATACCTGCAGCTGACCGAGCTGGCCGACCGCTACCTGGATGAACTCTCGGGCGGCCAGCGCCAGCGCGCCTATATCGCCATGGTGCTGTGCCAGGACACGCCGTACATCCTGCTCGACGAGCCGCTGAACAACCTCGACATGGCGCACGCCGTGAGCATGATGAAGCTGCTGCGCCGCCTGGTGAATGAGCGCCAGAAAACCGTGGTCGTGGTGCTGCACGACATCAACTTTGCCAGCTGTTATGCCGACCACATCATCGCCATGAAAAACGGTCGTGTGGCCCATGTGGGTGGGCCAACGCAGGTGGTGACGGATGAGGTCTTGAGCGCGCTGTATGAAATTCCGGTCAGCGTGCATGCGGTCAAAGGCCAGCGCCTGTGCCACTACTTTGCATGATGCTGCATAAAGCATAGCTTTTAGCGCTTGAAAACAAATGGTTTCAGATAGTTTTGTATCTGAAACCATTTTTTTATCAGCGCAAGGCGCTTTTATTTTGAGAGTGGATTATTGAATGCGGTTGGTAGCAGGAGCCGGTAGCGGGCTGTGTGCGCGCACATAGGCTTCCAGCGCATCAATATCGAGCGGGCCTTGCGTGCGATCAGTGCCTTGGCTGAAGACGCTGTAGCGATCCCCACTGTCGGCCAAAAAGCTGCTCACCACCACGCGGTAGTGGGCCTGCATATCCAGCGGCTGACCGCGCAGCGTGATGTCTTTGACTTGCTCGTTCACGGGTGCATGGGCGTCATGCCGCCAGCGCAAATCCGCGTTGGGAGAGAGCACGCGGCGGCGGCCTGAGCTGGACAGCGGCACGGCGTAGGTATCTTCCAGCAGTTCCTTGATCTGTGCGCCGGTCAGCGTCATGCCAATCAAGGCATTGCCAAAGGGCTGGATGGCGTAGAGCTGGTCAAAGCGGACATGGCCATCGGCATCAGGCTGCAGCGCTGCGC
>JAEZZU010000037.1 GCA_023418355.1 Pseudomonadota bacterium
CTTCCCTCATTGATCCCAAAATCGCAATGGGCTGGATGCATACTGCGCGGTTCCTCACCACAGCTGCGCAGCTGGACCAACTGCCCAAGGTGGACGTGCCCGAAATCGCTTTCGTGGGCCGCTCCAATGCCGGCAAGTCCACCTCCATCAACACCTTGACGCAGCAAAAGCAGTTGGCCTTTGCCTCCAAGAAACCGGGCCGCACCCAGCACATCAATCTGTTTTCGCTGGGCAAGCAGGGCGTGACCGATGCCGTGCTGGCCGACCTGCCAGGCTACGGCTATGCCGCAGTCTCACACTCGGACAAGGAGCGCTGGCAGCGTGTGATGCTCAACTACCTGCTGCAGCGCGAAAGCCTCACCGCCGTGGTGCTGCTGTGTGACCCACGCCTGGGCCTGACCGAGCTGGACGAAGCCCTGCTGCACGCCCTGCGCCCCCGCGTGGAAAAAGGCCTGAAGTTCCTGGTGCTGCTGACCAAGGCCGACAAGCTGACCCGCTCCGAGCAAGCCAAGATTCTTTCCATCACCAAGCTCAATGCCGCAGGTGGCGAAGTGCGCATGTTCTCTGCTCTGAAGAAGCAAGGCGTCAACGAAGTGGCGCAGCTGCTGTGGCACTGGAGCCATCCTGAAGGCCTGCAGCCTGCAGCACCCGCCGCTGAAACGCCTGCGCCCAAGACGCAGGCCTGATTGCGCAGCACCCCAAAGAAAAAGCCAGTCAGTGACTGGCTTTCTTTTTTGATAGCTACCAGCGCTTGTTGCATAAGCGCTAGCGGTCATTTTTTATACAAAGATTCCTGCCCATCCGGCCGCGTCTTGAAGCGCCGGTGCACCCAGTAGTACTGCGGGACCATGGTGCGAATCGCGGCTTCCAGCTCGCGGTTCATGCGGGCGGTGTCGGCCACATGGTCTTCGGTGGGGAAGTTCTCCCACGCCGGCGTCATCTCCGCCACATAGCCTTCAGGCGTCATGCGGTTGTACAGGCCCACCACCTTGGCCTTGCCCAGGCGCGCAAAGCGCGACAGCGACGGGATGGTTGCCGTTTCTGGCACCGCAAAGAAAGGCACGAACACCGAGTCGTTCTTGCCATAGTCCATGTCGGGCAGCAGGTACAGCAGGCCGCCCTTGCGCAGCGTGGAGATGATGGGCTTGACCCCATCGGCACGGTTGAGCATGCGCACCTTGCCAAAGCGCTGGCGGCCGGCCATGAACCAGGCATCGAGCACCGGGTCCGGGTTGGTGGCAAAGATGGAGGTGAATTCGCGCTCGGTATTCAGCGGCAGCGCCAGGCCACCGGCGTCCATGCTGTAGAAGTGCGGGGCGAACACGATGGTGGGCGTGTCACCCTCCAGCTCATACACCGCGCCGGTGAGCTTCACACGGCTGCGCACCAGCTCTTCCGAACCAAACCACAGCCAGCTGCGGTCCAGAAAGGTCTGGCAGAACACGACGATGCTTTCCTTGGCGATGCCCTTGCGCTCGGCTTCGCTCATCTCGGGAAAGCACAGCTGCAGGTTGCGCAGCGCCACCTTGCGCCGAGGTGCGGCCGCCACATACAGCACATTGCCCAGCACACGCCCCAGACCACGCAGCACGGGCAGCGGCAGCTTGGCCAGCACATGCATCAGGCCAACGCCCAGTTTGCTCCAGCTCATTGCGCACCGCCTTCTGCGTCTGCACCCACTGCGGCTTCGCGGCGAGGCTGCTTGTAGCGGCCATAGCCCCAGAGGTATTGCTCGGGGCACTGACGAATCGTATGTTCCATAGCCTGATTGATCTGCACCACGGCCGTGTCCAGCTCGTCGGACAGCGCCATGGGCAAAGCTTCAAAAAAGAGTTCATAGCCACGGCCTGCAGGCAGACGCACGCAGCGCACCAGAATGACCGTAGCCCCGGTCTGCAGCGCCAGACGCGCTGCCAGGGTCATGGAGTATGCGTCTTTGCCAAAGAAGGGGGCCCACTGGCCCTGCCCATGGGGCGGCACCTGGTCAGGCAGCAGGCCCACGGCCTGCCCCTTGCGCAGGGCCTTGATCATCTGGCGCACACCGGCCAGCGTGGTGGGCACGGCCTGAATGCCGCTGCGGTTGCGGGCGGTGAGCATCATCTCGGCCAGCCATGCCTGCTTGGCCGGGCGATACAAAATGGTGATGGGTCCATGCTCGGCAGACCACAGCTTGGCCGCGCCCTGTACCGACAGCTCAAAGCAGCCCAGGTGCGGTGTCAGAAACAGAATGCCCTTGCCTTTGGCCCAGCCCTGCTCCACGCATTCCGTGCCGTGCACGGCATTGACGGCCGTCTCACTGAGCCAAAGGCGTGGCAGCTCGGCCACCATGCGCCCAGCATGCGCAATCGCAGGGCGCACCTGCGCAAAGCGATAGCCAGCCTGCGCGCTGTTGGCCGCAAAGCGTTTTCTGTACGTCGGCGAACACAGCCAGGCGATCCAGCCCATGGCGGCACCCAGCGCATGCGCCAACCACAAAGGAACCACTGAAAAAATACGAAATAAGGTTGGCATTAGAATAGGGGACTGTCGCCGAGTTAACAGAGCAACTTGCAGGGCGACATAAAACAAGACTGCTAAAGCGTTCGCCCCGACTCATTCAGCCGCGGCAACGCGTTTGCTGATCACAGGAGTTTATTCAATGGCGAAC
>JAEZZU010000039.1 GCA_023418355.1 Pseudomonadota bacterium
CCCAGGCAACTGCCTGCCGCATCACGGAATGCGCATATTTCTTGCTTGTCAGTGCTTCTGCTGAAACTGTCTGCCTGTAATCACCCATGAACTCTGAAATCGGCTCTCTGCGCACGGCCTATCGCCAGGAAAAAGCTGCCATCTGTGACGTACTGCGCACGCCGGCAGCCAATACACGCAGTATTCGTTCGCTGCTGCAAAAGCTCTCGCGCCTCACAGACCAGCACCTGCGCGCCATTCGCGAGGCGGTAGAGCTGCCTTCCGAAGTCAACCTGATTGCCGTAGGCGGCTACGGGCGTGAGCAGCTGTTCCCCGCCTCCGACGTAGACGTGCTGCTACTTTTGCCCGGTGAACACACCGAAGCCCATCCGCACCTGAAAGCTGCGCTGGAGCGTTTTATTGGCAGCTGCTGGGATGCGGGACTGGAGATTGGCTCCAGCGTGCGCACGGTCAGCGAATGCGTGGCCGAAGCCAGAAATGATGTGACGGTGCAGACTTCGCTGCTCGAAGCACGCCTGATTGACGGGGATGCGGCCCTGTTTGCCGAGTTTCAAAAGCAGTTTCGCGCAGCGCTCAACCCACGGGACTTTTTTACGGCCAAGACCCTGGAGCTGCGCCAGCGCCACATCAAGCACGAAGGCACGCCCTACTCGCTGGAGCCCAACTGCAAGGAATCTCCCGGCGGGCTGCGCGACCTGCACACCATCTTGTGGGTGGCACAAGCGGCCGGTCTGGGCAACAGCTGGCGTGAGCTGGCAGCCAGTGGTATTGCCACAGACTATGAAGCCATGCAGCTAGAGCGCAATGAGGCCACCATCAGCCTGATCCGCGCCAAGCTGCACACGATTGCAGGCCGCCATGAGGATCGGCTGGTGTTTGATCTGCAGACCACGCTGGCCCAGTCATTTGGCATCCAGAACCACACGCCTGCCGGCAAGACCATTCCCGTGCGTGCCAGTGAGGTGCTGATGCGCCGCTACTACTGGGCTGCCAAGGCGGTGATGCAGCTGCAGCAGATTCTGCTGCTCAATATTCAGGAATACCTGTACCCGAACAACGCCGAACTCAAGTACATCGACGAGCGCTTCTTCGACAAGGACGGGCTGATCGAAGTCTCCAGCGACGAGCTCTACCAGCGCGACCCGCACGCCATTCTGGCCACCTTTCTGACCTACCAGCGCTCCCCCGGCCTGCGTGATCTGTCTGCTCGCACGCTGCGCGCGCTGTACAGCGCACGGGATCTGATGGACAACAGCTTCCGCCAGGACCCCGTCAACCACCGCACCTTCATGCAGATTCTGCAGGCACCCAGCGGGCAGACACACGCCATCCGCCTGATGAACTCCACCTCGGTGCTGGGGCGCTATCTGTGGTCGTTCCGGCGCATCGTGGGGCAGATGCAGCACGACCTGTTCCACGTCTACACCGTAGACCAGCACACGCTCATGGTGCTGCGCAATATGCGGCGCTTTTTCATTGCCGAGCATGCGCACGAATACCCGCTGTGCTCCCAGCTGGCCAGTGGCTGGGACAAGCCATGGCTGCTGTACCTGGCCTGCCTGTTTCACGACATCGGCAAGGGCCGCGGCGGTGACCATTCCGAAATCGGTGCAATTGAAGTCAAGCGCTTTGCACGCCAGCACGGCATGAACGCAGAAGACACCGAGCTGGTGGAGTTTCTGGTGCGCTCCCACCTGCAAATGAGCACGGTGGCACAAAAGCAGGACACGTCAGACCCCGACGTGATCCGCGCCTTTGCCGAGAAAGTCGGCAATGAGCGGCGCCTCACAGCCCTGTACCTGCTGACGGTGGCCGACATCCGCGGCACCAGCCCCAAGGTCTGGAATGCGTGGAAGGGCAAGCTGCTCGAAGACCTGTTCCACAACACGCTCCGCGTGCTGGGAGGCCGCGCGCCCGATGCAGAGTCCACGGTCGAAGCCCGCAAGCGCGATGCATTGCGGCTGCTGGCGCTGACGGCGCAGCCCTATGCCTCGCACCAGGCGCTGTGGGACACGCTGAACGTGAGCTACTTCATGCGCCATGAGCCCGACGACATCGCCTGGCACACGCGCCAGCTCTCGCGCCATGTGGGCACCAAGGAACCCATTGTGCGTGCACGCCAGTCACTGCTGGGCGAAGGGGTACAGGTCGTGGTCTACACCCCGGACCAGCCCGACCTGTTCTCCCGCATCTGCGGCTACTTTGACCGCGCCGGCATGACGATTCTGGACGCGCGCATCCACACGGCCCGCAATGGCTATGCGCTGGATACCTTCCAGATTGCCTGCGAACAGCTGCAGACCCACTACCGGGAGCTGACCACGCTGATTGAAAACGGCCTGCCACAGGCCATCCAGAGCCAGGAGCCACTGCCAGCGCCCATCAAGCGCCGCCTGTCGCGCCGTGTGCGCAGTTTTCCCATGGTGCCGCGCGTCTCGCTCACGCCCGATGAAAAAGCGCAAAACTGGGTACTCAGCATTTCCGCCAGCGACCGCGCAGGGCTGCTGTATTCCGTGGCACGCATCCTGGCAGAGCATGGGCTGGATGTGCAGCTGGCCAAAGTCTCCACACTGGGTGAGCGCGTGGAAGACAGCTTTCTGGTGCAGGGCGAGCATCTGGGCAACAGCGCCAAGCAGCTGCAGATTGAAAAGCAGCTGATTCAGATGCTGCAGGAATAGGCTGCATATAAAAAAAGAGCGCCCAGCGCTTGATATGCAAGGGTTTCAAATAGTTTTCTATCTGAAACCCTTTATATATCAGCGCAAGGCGCTCTTTCTATGGAAGCAGCCGTCAATAATGCGGCGGAATTTCGTCGCGCATGCTGACGCCAGAACCGGGCGCAGCCTCTGGCGTGCGCTTGCGCAGTTCACGCAACTCATCGACCAGCGCATCAATCTGCGTTTGCTGGCGATAAATCGTCATGTTCAGCTGCTCCAGCAGATCGTCGGTATAGCTGGCCTTGACCTCCAGCTCCATCACGCGCGCTTCCAGCGCTTCCAGTGCAGTGTCACTCATGCGTTCAATGCCTTTGCAAGACGGGCAACGCCTTCGCGAATCTTGTCCTCGTCGGCCGTCGCAAACGACAGGCGCAGCGTGGACACATCAGGGTTCTGGCTGAAAAACGGCGCGCCGGGCACGAAAGCCACGCCCTGCTCGATCGCACGTTTGGCCAGCTCATTGGCGTCTTCCAGCTTACCACCCTTGCCTGTCAGGCGCACCCACAGGAACAGGCCGCCCTGAGGCTCGGTGAACTCCACGGCATCGCCCAGCTCGCTGCGCAGCGCATCCATCATGGCCTTGGCGCGCGATGCGTAGACCTTGCGCACCTTGGCCAAGGTCGCTGGCATATGACCGGCCTGCAGGTACTGCGCTGCAGTGGCCTGGGCAAAGGTGCTGGTGTGGGCATCGCTGAACTGCTTGCACATCACAGCCTTGGCCAGCAGCTCGGGGTTGGCAATCAGCCAGCCAATGCGCAGACCGGGGCTGAGCACCTTCGAGAGCGATCCGCAGTGCGCCAGCCATTCGCGGCTGCCGGGCACCTCAGGCGACAGTGCCAGCAGGCTGGCAGGAGGAGGTGCATCAAAGTACAGATCGCCGTAGGGGTCATCCTCAACCACCAGTGTCTGGTACTTCACAGCCAGCTCCAGCACGCGCTTGCGGCGCTCCAGGCTCAGTGTGGCGCCGCTGGGGTTGCCGAATGTAGGAATCAGATAGACCAGCTTGGGCTTGTGCTCGGCGATCAGCTTTTCCAGCTCTTCCACGATCACGCCGTTGCCATCCACAGGAGCGCTGATGACTTCTGCACCATACAGGCGGAAGCACTGGATGGTCGCCAGGAAGGTGGGCCCTTCCACAATCACCTTGTCGCCAGGGCCGACCATGCACTTGCCCAGCAGATCGAGGGCCTGCTGGCTACCCGTGGTCACAATGAGCTGCTCGGGCGCGACATCCTTGGCGCCCTTGGTGGCCATGAAGGCTGCCAGCTGCTCACGCAGTGGACCAAAACCTTCGGTCGCGCCGTACTGCAGTGCCAGACCGGCATTTTCCTGCAGCGCTTTCTGCGTGGATTGCGTGATGCCGTCCACATCAAACATGGCGCTGTCCGGGAAACCGCCCGCAAAGCTGATGATGCCGGGTTTGCCCAGCAGCTTGAACAGCTCACGGATGGCTGAGGTTTCAACATGGTCCAAACGTTGTGCGAAATGCATACAAATTTACCTTTCGTTTCGAATTATACGAATCTAATTTAGCCTTCTTACAAATAGGCACTGTCTGACATGCTCATCTTTTCTTCGATGATAGTATTCTTAAAAAATTAATAACAACGCACTTATTTGGCCATTTAGTTTAATTTCTTCTATTGGGAATTAAAATTCTTATAAAAATATTTTCATCGTTTGTCGAACCTTTAATCGCAATTTGTATCCATTTAAAAAAGCTAATTAGCCAGAATAATTTTGAAATGTGACCATTCCGTACGAATTTTTCATGCGGAGATAATCATGATCACATTTTCTGACCAATCTACGTGGCGGAAAACTATCCAGATGGTAGCTGTTTCCAGCCTGGTTATGAGCCTTGCTGCCTGCGGCAGCAATGGCACCGTCAGAACCTCCATGGGCGATACGGGTGGCTCCATCCCCACCAATCCCGGTGGACCCAGCACCAACCCTGGCGGACCTGGTTCTAACCCCGGTGGACCAACAGCACAACCTACCGTCTTTACACCGGTACAAGAGGCTGTACAGGAAACTTCGACAGGCGTACGCGCACTTCCCACAGCACTGACCGACCTGGGTGGTGTAGCCGATGGTCTGCTGACTTCCACGCTCCTGCCCGAAGGCCGCGGTGTCACACCCGTGCTCTCCGAATTAGGTAACGGCGTTGATTCGCTGGCGCTAAGCATTGGTGCCGGTCTGGGTCAGCTGGGCACCGTTGAAAATCCCATTGGCACCACACTGACTGGCGCAGAAGGTCTGCTGGTGCATGCAGGCAATGCGGTCACAGAAGCTGGTGGTCTGGTGCAGTCACTGGGCGCTCAACTGGGCCCTGTTGGCGCCGTCACAGACCTGACCGGTAATCTGGTGGGCGGTGTGGGCCAGCTTGTCACCAATGTGGGTTACACCGCAGGCGACATCATCACCAGCGCACCCGTAGCTGGCTTGACCTCTACCCTCAGCAATACCGTCACTCCCGTGGTTGGCACCGTGCTGGGCGTGGTTCAAAACGTAGGCACCACCACTGGCCTGGCGCAGCCCGTAGACAACCTGCTCACCACCGTTGGTGGCCTGGTCACCAATGTAGGCGGCACCGTGCAAAGCACAGGCCTGCCTGTGGTCGCTCCTGTCGGCACGCTGACTGCCCAGCTGGGTGGTGTGGTTAGCGCCCTGGGCGGCATTGCAGGTGGCGATACAGATGCCTCTGGTGGCCTGCTGAGCGGTTTGCTCGGCGGTACGCTCCTGACAGGTGGCACTACCGATGACGCTGCTTCGGGTGGCCTGCTCAGCGGTTTGCTGGGTGGCAATGGTGGCTTGCTTGGCGGCGCGCTCGGTGGCGGTCAAGCCGGTGGTGCAACAGGTCCTGTAACCGGTCTGCTGGGTGGTCTACTGGATCCCAACGCGGGTCTGGTCGGTGGCCTGCTTGGCGGTAATGGCGGTCTGCTCGGTGGCGTACTCGGCGGCGGTCAAGCCGGTGGTGCAACAGCTCCTGTAACCGGTCTGCTGGGTGGTCTGCTGGATCCCAACGCGGGTCTGGTGGGTGGCCTGCTTGGCGGTAATGGCGGCCTGCTCGGTGGCGTACTCGGCGGCGGTCAAACCGGTGGTGCAACAGCTCCTGTAACCGGTCTGCTGGGTGGTCTGCTGGATCCCAAAGCCGGCCTCGGCGGTGGTTTGCTCGGCGGCAATGGCGGTCTGCTCGGCGGCGCTCTGGGTGGCAACCAAACCGGTACGGCACCTGCAGGTGGTCTGCTTGTTGGCGTGTTGACACCTCTGACCTCCGGCCTGACCAGCGGTGGCGTGAGCTCCACGCCAAGCACCACGACCACCAGTGGCAGCACAACCACCACCGCACAGTCTGGCGGTCTGCTGGGTGGTCTGCTCGGTGGCTTGCTCGGCCGCCGTTAATCGGAGGACGTCAGCACAGTCCTGCAACTCCATCAGAAAAGGATGCAAATCATCCATTGACTGACAAGAGCTGTAACTAAATATTGCAATCATCTATGGATAGCGACCGATGCCCATCATCGGACCCGCTATCCATATTTTTTTGAAGGATCAGCCTATGCATACCCACCAGGTGCGATTTATTGTCGGACTGAGCACCTTGGCGTTTCCCGTTTTCAGCCTGGCGCAAGCTACTGGCGGCAACCCACTCAATACCTTACCTCCCATCCATTCCCCACAGCCTGCACCACAGCCTGCCACCATCGCACCTGACACTGGTCTGCAAACCGAAAAGCAGCTCAATGCGCGGCAGCTGCAGCTGTCTACCCAAATTACGCCGCAACGCATTGATATTTCCGGCGTCAATGCCATCCCTTTTGCCGAAGTGGCAGCCCTGTTTCAGCCTCTGGCCGGCAA
>JAEZZU010000043.1 GCA_023418355.1 Pseudomonadota bacterium
ATCCAGTGCTTTTGTCTCTTCAGGGAAGCTTCCCATCCGCCATCCTGGCGCTCGCAGACGGCACGGTCTTTATTGGCAATTCCATTGGTGCGCAAGGCACCACCGTGGGTGAAGTGGTGTTCAACACCGCTATCACTGGCTATCAGGAAATCCTCACCGATCCTAGCTACTGCCAACAGATCGTCACGCTGACATACCCCCACATCGGCAACTACGGTGTGAACCGAGAGGATGTGGAAGCCGACAAAGTCCATGCAGCAGGCCTGATCATCAAGAACCTGCCGCTGCTCGCCAGCAACTTCCGCTCTGACGAAACTTTGTCGCAATACTTGGTGCGCAACAACACCGTTGCCATTGCCAATATCGACACCCGAAAGCTGACCCGCCTGCTGCGAGACAAGGGTGCGCAAAACGGTGCCATCCTCGGTCTGGCTGCTGGTGAAGCTGTGACCCAGGCCAAGATTGACGAAGCACTGGCTGCTGCCAAGGCTGCTCCTGCGATGAAGGGCCTGGATCTGGCCAAGGTGGTGACGACCGAAGCTGCCTACGACTGGACCGAAACCGAGTGGAAGCTGGGCGAAGGCTACGGCAAGCTTGAGAACCCCAAGTTCCACGTCGTGGCCTATGACTTTGGCGTGAAAAAGAACATTCTGCGCATGCTGGCCGAACGCGGCTGCAAGCTGACTGTGGTGCCTGTCAAGACGCCTGCCAAGGACGTGCTGGCGCTCAACCCCGATGGCGTGTTCCTGTCCAACGGCCCTGGCGACCCAGCACCTTGCGACTACGCCATTGCTGCTGCGCAGGAAATCATGGCTGCCAAGAAACCTTTGTTTGGCATCTGCCTGGGGCACCAGATCATGGCGCTGGCCTCGGGGGCCAAGACCTTCAAGATGCAAAACAGCCACCACGGCGCCAACCACCCTGTGAAGGAACTGGCAACCGGCCGCGTGAGCATCACCAGCCAGAACCACGGTTTTGCTGTGGAAATGGAATCTCTGCCCGCCAATGTGCGCCCCACGCACATCAGCTTGTTTGACGGCACGCTGCAAGGCCTGGAACGCACCGACGTGCCCGCCTTCTGCTTCCAGGGCCACCCCGAGGCTTCGCCCGGACCCCATGACATCGCCTATTTGTTTGACCGCTTCACCGCGCTGATGGAGAGCCACAAAAATGCCTAAGCGCACCGACCTCAAAAGCATTCTGATTATTGGCGCCGGCCCCATTGTGATTGGCCAAGCCTGTGAATTCGACTACTCCGGCGTGCAAGCCTGCAAGGCGCTGCGCGAAGAGGGTTACAAGGTCATCCTGATCAACAGCAACCCTGCAACGATCATGACCGACCCCAACACGGCGGACGTCACTTACATCGAGCCCATCACCTGGCAGACGGTCGAGAAGATCATCGCCAAGGAGCGGCCTGACGCCATCCTGCCCACCATGGGCGGCCAGACCGCGCTGAACTGTGCGCTGGACCTGTGGAAGCACGGCGTGCTGGACAAGTACAACGTGGAACTGATTGGTGCCAAGCCTGAAGCCATCGACAAGGCTGAAGACCGCCTGAAGTTCAAGGACGCCATGACCAAGATTGGTCTGGGTTCTGCACGCTCGGGCATCGCCCACAGCATGGACGAAGCCTGGGAAGTGCAAAAGCGCGTGGGCTTCCCCACCGTGATCCGCCCCAGCTTCACGCTGGGTGGCACGGGCGGCGGCATTGCCTACAACGCTGAAGAATTCGAGACCATCTGCAAGCGCGGTCTGGAAGCATCGCCTACTAACGAACTCCTGATTGAAGAGTCGCTGCTGGGTTGGAAAGAGTACGAGATGGAAGTGGTGCGCGACAAGGCGGACAACTGCATCATCGTGTGCTCGATCGAAAACCTGGACCCCATGGGCGTGCACACCGGTGACTCCATCACCGTGGCACCTGCCCAGACGCTGACCGACAAGGAATACCAGATCATGCGCAATGCCTCGCTGGCAGTGTTGCGTGAAATCGGTGTGGACACTGGTGGCTCCAACGTGCAGTTCTCGGTGAACCCCAAGGACGGTCGCATGATCGTCATTGAGATGAACCCCCGCGTCTCGCGTTCCTCGGCACTGGCTTCCAAGGCCACAGGCTTCCCTATTGCCAAGATCGCGGCCAAGCTGGCTGTGGGCTTTACGCTGGACGAGCTCAAGAACGAAATCACCGGCGGCAAGACCCCCGCATCGTTCGAGCCCACCATCGACTACGTGGTCACCAAGATCCCACGTTTTGCGTTCGAGAAGTTCCCAGCTGCTGACAACCGCCTGACCACCCAGATGAAGTCCGTGGGTGAGGTGATGGCCATTGGCCGTACCTTCCAGGAATCCTTCCAGAAGGCCCTGCGTGGTCTGGAAGTCGGCGTGGACGGCATGAACGAAAAGACCCAGGACCGCGAGATCCTGGAAAAGGAACTGGGCGAGCCTGGTCCCGAGCGTATCTGGTACGTGGGCGATGCCTTCGCTGCCGGCTGGACGCTGGATGAAGTGCACAACATCACCAAGATCGACAAGTGGTTCCTGGTGCAGATCGAAGAGATCGTCAAGATCGAACTCGAACTGGACAAGCACTACGAAGCCCACGGTGACAAGGCGCTGTCCATGCTGGACGCTGCCACGCTGCGTGCGCTGAAGCAAAAGGGCTTCTCCGACCGCCGCCTGGCCAAGCTGCTGCACACCACCGACAAGGCCGTGCGCGAAGCCCGCAAGGCGCTGAACGTGCGCCCCGTGTTCAAGCGTGTGGACACCTGCGCGGCGGAGTTCGCCTCCAACACCGCCTACATGTATTCGACCTACGACGAAGAGTGCGAAGCCGCACCTTCGGACAAGAAGAAGATCATGGTCTTGGGTGGTGGCCCCAACCGTATCGGCCAGGGTATTGAGTTTGACTACTGCTGCGTGCACGCTGCCATGGCGATGCGCGAAGATGGTTACGAAACCATCATGGTCAACTGCAACCCTGAGACGGTTTCGACCGACTACGACACGTCCGACCGCCTGTACTTCGAGCCGCTGACGCTGGAAGATGTGCTGGAAATCGTGGACGTGGAGCAGCCTGACGGCGTGATCGTGCAGTACGGCGGCCAGACACCTCTGAAGCTGGCACTGGGTTTGGAGCGCGAAGGCGTGAAGATCATCGGCACGACGCCTGACATGATCGACGCGGCCGAAGACCGTGAGCGCTTCCAGAAGCTGCTCAACGACTTGGGTCTGCGCCAGCCACCAAACGCCACAGCGCGTACTGAAGAAGAAGCGCTGGAAAAGGCTGCTGGCCTGGGCTACCCCCTGGTGGTGCGACCATCCTACGTGCTGGGCGGCCGTGCGATGGAAATCGTGCACGAGCAGCGCGATCTGGAGCGCTACATGCGCGAAGCCGTGAAGGTCTCCAACGACTCTCCCGTGCTGCTGGATCACTTCCTGTCCAACGCCATCGAGTGCGACGTGGACTGCGTGCGTGACAAAACTGGAGCTGTCTATATCGGCGGCGTGATGGAGCACATCGAACAAGCGGGCGTGCACTCCGGTGACTCCGCTTGCTCGCTGCCGCCTTACTACCTGAAGGCGGAGACGGTTGCTGAAATCAAGCGCCAAACCGCTGCCATGGCCGCTGGCCTGAACGTGGTCGGCCTGATGAACGTGCAGTTCGCCATCAAGGAAGTGGACGGTCAGGACGTGATCTACGTGCTGGAAGTGAACCCCCGTGCTTCGCGTACCGTGCCCTTCGTTTCGAAGGCTACCGGCGTGCAGCTGGCCAAGGTGGCCGCACGCTGCATGGCGGGCGACACACTGGCAGAGCAGGGCATCACCAAGGAAGTGACACCGCCTTACTTCAGCGTCAAGGAAGCCGTGTTCCCCTTCGTGAAGTTCCCCGGTGTGGACACCATCCTCGGCCCCGAGATGAAGTCCACTGGTGAAGTCATGGGCGTGGGCAAGACCTTCGGCGAAGCCTTTGTGAAGAGCCAGATGGGCGCAGGCGTGAAGCTGCCCGAGACCGGCAAGATCTTCCTGTCCGTGAAGAATGGCGACAAGACCCGTGCCGTGGCAGTGGCCAAGGAGCTGGTCGCCATGGGTTACGAGCTGTGCGCAACCCGCGGTACTGCTGCTGCGCTGCAGGAAGCAGGTCTGGCGGTGCAGACCGTGAACAAGGTGACCGAGGGCCGCCCTCACATCGTGGACATGATCAAGAACGGCGAAATCGCCATGGTCATCAACACGGTGGAAGAGCGCCGCAACGCGATTGCCGACTCGCGCGCCATCCGTACCAGCGCCTTGCTCAACCGTGTGACCACCTTCACTACCATCTTCGGCGCAGAAGCTGCCGTGGATGGCATGAAGGCCATGCGTGGCGATCTGGAAGTACATTCCGTGCAGGAATTGCACGCAATGTTGCAGCATTAATAGTCTGCATCGGGTTTTACTGAGGGTCAGCGGCTGTAAACACGGCATAATTGACCCCTAAACCTAGGAACACCGCCGCGCGGCTCACTGCGCGGCGGTTTGCTTTTGGGGCGTCCCATCCATACAGCCACGTCGTGTGGCGCTCTGGACATGCCCTTGTGGCGCAACTGCGCAATCGTGCGCGTGTACGCCCAGCCGTATGTGGAGAAACTGACATGGCAACTATTCCAATTACCAAGCGTGGCGCAGAAAAGCTCAAGGCTGAGCTGCAGCGCCTGAAGACCGTGGACCGTCCTGAAGTGATTCAGGCGATCGCCGAAGCACGCGCCCAGGGTGACCTGAGCGAAAACGCCGAGTACGAGACCGCCAAGGATCGCCAGGGCTTTATCGAAGGCCGCATCATGGAGATCGAGGGCAAGCTCTCGACCGCCCAGATCATTGACCCCGCCGCACTGGATGCGCACGGCCGTGTGGTGTTTGGCGCGACCGTAGATCTGGAAGACGAAGACACCGGCAACCAGGTGACCTACCAGATCGTGGGTGAAGACGAGGCCGATCTGAAGCACGGCCTGATCAACATCTCCAGCCCCATTGCCCGTGCCCTGATCGGCAAGGAAGAGGGCGATGTGGCCGAAGTGCAGGCCCCCGGTGGCGTGCGCCGCTACGAAATCGTCGCGGTCAAGTACATCTAAGACAGCACTGCTGCAGCAGGCATGACCGCACATAGCCCCCGTCCGAAGGTAGCGCTGGCACTGGCTGCCAGCTGGTTGCTGACGCTCAGCCTGAGCACGCTGGCGGTGGTGGTGTTGCTGGTCTCGGCCGGGAACTGGCATGCCATTCGAGGGCAGCTGCAGCAGCTGAGCCTGTGGCAGTCATGGATTTCTATAGCGGCTTGCGCTGGTCTGCTGGTCATTTCGCGTAAAAAACACTCGGAAAACCAGCAGGAATGGGCGCAAGGTGCTCTACTTATTTATGTGCTGGGTGGTCTGCTGACTGCTCTGGTGCTGCACCATGGCGTGCTGACACAGTTTCTGGCACAGCACGAGAGTCTGCTGCGTCAGGCGCAGGTGCTGGCTTTGCTGCTGCTGCACTGGCTGTGTGCCGTGCTGACATTGCGCAGCCTCTGGAGATTTCGTCAGCCTGGCTGATGACGGTGCTGCTGAGTGCCACCCATAAAAAAACCGCTGGGCGCAAGCCGCAGCGGTTTTTTTCATGGGTAGGTCCGGTTCAGGTAGTGGCCTGCAGGCTGCTGCCCATGCGGGCCAGCACCTGGCTCCAGTGGGACACTTCCTGCGCAATGAACTGGGCGTACTGCTGGTGGCTGGCGCTGGGGGCAATGTCCACGATCAGCGTGGCCAGCTGGGTCTGTACCTCGGGCTGTTGCAGCGCATGGTTCAGGTGCTGGTGCAGGGCGTTGGTGATGGCGTCGGGCGTCTGTGCGGCGGCAAACAGGCCGAACCAGCCTTCGTTGGTCACATCGTGCAGCCCTGTTTCATGGAGCGTGGGGATATGGGGAAAGAAATGGCTGCGTGTGCGGGAGGCGGTCGCCAAGGCGCGCAGCTTGCCCGATTCCAGATAGCTGCCCAGGGCACCGGCAGTGACGAAGAAGGCATCGACACGGCCGCCTGTCAGATCCTGCAGTGCAAAGGGACTGCCGCGGTAGGGCACATGCAGGCCGTCAATCTCCAGCGCATTGGCAAACAGGTGGCCCAGCAGGTGCGCGCCAGAGCCAACGCCCGTGGAGGCATAGCTCACGCTGTTCTTGCGTTTCCACAGCTTCAGCGCTTCATCGAGTGACTGGGGGCCATTGGCCGGGACCACGAGCACCGAGGCCGTATTGCCGATCTGTCCGATGGGGGTGAAGCCCGTGATTGGATCGTAGGGGCGCGGGTTTTGCAGCAGCGGCGAGAGCACGTTGGGCGCAATCTGGCCAAGCAGCAGGGTGTAGCCGTCGTTTTTGGACTGGGAAACGATCTTGGAGCCAATGGTGCCACCAGCTCCGGGCTTGTTGTCCACAATCACTTCGCGCTGCAGCGTGGCGGACATGGCCTGCGCCAGCACGCGGGCTACGCCGTCGGTAGCACCACCGGCAGGGCCACCCACGATGATGGTGACGGCTTTGCCGGGCACCACTGGCAGCTGGGGCAGGCTGGCCGCATGGGCAGAGCGCAGAGCCCAGGGGGCCACCGCGGCGGTTGCGCAGGCGCCCAGGGACCAGCGCAGCCACTGGCGGCGCTGTGCGGAAAAGGAAGCAGTTGCGTGGGGCATCGGAAATCTCGTGTCTTTTTTCTTTGCGCAGGGGCGTGGGTGAGCACGCCCCTGCCTGCAGGCACATGGGCCTGCGGCATCTGTCTCGGGGGCGGGAAGGGGAAAGGGGCTTAGGCGGTGGCTTCGCTGACCTGCGTGCGGTGCATGTAGCGGCGGCTGTTCGGGTCAAAGGCGTCGCGGCGGTGCAGGGTCACGCGGTTGTCCCACATCACCAGATCGCCGGGTTGCCACTGCTGTGTCCAGGTCAGGTGTTCCTGCGTGGCATGGGCCCACAGGGCATCAAGCAGTGCCTCGCTGTCTTCCAAGCTCAGGCCCTGTACATAGGCATTGCGACGGCGTCCCAGGTACAGGCTCTTGCGGCCGGTGTCCGGATTGGTGCGTACCAGCGGATGCACGGCCCCCACGGTCAGGCGCGGATCGGTGTTGTCCACGAAGCCCAGACGCAGTTCGCCCGCGCTGTTGCGGCTGGCGTCGTGCACGCACTGCAGGTCGGCAATCTGTGCGCGCAGATCGGCAGGCAGGGTTTCATAGGCCAGGTACATGTTGGCAAAGTGCGTGTTGCCACCGGATGGTGGCACTTCACGGCCCAGCAGCAGCGCGGCCTTGGGCGGCACGGGGTTGTAGGTCATGTCGGCATGCCAGACGGCTTCGCCATAGCCAAGACCGCCAAGTGGCTTGCCGTTTTCTGTGAGATTGCTGATCACGGCAATTTCTGGTGGCAGCTCCGACGTCTTTTCATGCCACACGGTTGCGGTGATAGGGCGCTTGTCGAGGTTGCCAAAGTAATGCGAGAAGCGGATATGGTCCTGCACGCCCAGATGCCCCTGGTTGCGAAAGCGCAGCACCAGGTGTTCATGCCAGGCCTGCAGCAGTGCCTGCAACGTGGTGTCGTCCAGCGGCCGTGTCAGATCCAGTCCGACCACATCCGCAGCGAGCGCGCGCCCGGAAGGAAGCACCTGGAAGGAAATGGCAGAGGTCGAGGCAGCAGTAGCAGTCATGGTATGAACGGGCAAGAATATGCAATACCGTTCATCGTAAAGATGGTTATTTATTCTGTAAAAGAATAATTTCTTTGTTTTTTATTTCCAAAACATCCGAGGAAGCAAAAAGCCCCGCATGGCGGTAATGCCGTTCACTTAAGCCAAGTGAACGGCATTTTTCTTTGATTTGTTGTGGATACTTGCTCAGTTGTTTGTACTGAGTTTGACGTGGTTTCCAAGACTTTCCCACTACCCAGTTTTGCTG
>JAEZZU010000200.1 GCA_023418355.1 Pseudomonadota bacterium
CCGGCGGCTGTTTGAACGGAGCGACGAAGGAGCGAAGTGAGTTTCGCCGGACAGCGTCGCAGACGCGCTCTTTGCTTCCTTTCTGTCGCGCACAGAAAGGAAGTCGGCTGTCGGGCCGAGACCCGACTCCCTGTCTCAAATCAAGCAAATCGCTTCAACAAGGAACAGACTGGCCCCTCTCCCAACCTCTCCCCAGAGGGGCGAGGAGGGGTTTCAAAGGCCCCCATCCCTGCCTTCCCCCAGCGGGGGAAGGAGAGCATGCCCCCTCCCCCCTGCCCTCTCCCGCAAGCGGGAGAGGGAGAAAAGCCCCTCTCTCTCACAAGCAAAGAAGAAAAAACAAAGGCTGCTAACCCTTTACAGGATTAGCAGCCTTTTTGGCCTCTAGCACCCGTCCAGCAAGCGCTACCAGCTATTAAATTTACTCAACGCGGAAGATGCCGTTAGGCTTGAACGTCCAGCCTGTGGACTTGCCCTTGGAACCACGCTTGCCCAGCGCATTGTTGAGCGAGCGGATTTCCAGCGACTCCTCCTTGGCCTTGCCGCCCCGGCCCACGCCGGTGATGCGCACGCTGCGGGTGTAGGCCGCCGCACCGGCCAGCGCGTCCTTGTCTTCCAGCTTGATCAGCTGCAGGCCACGGCCGCCGCTCATGGTCTTGAGTTCGGTCAGCGCATAGGTCAGCACATTACCGCCAGTGGTCAGACAGGCCACATGGGTGGCATCTGGCAGCGCGGTGCTGCCGTTGGTGCCGCCGATAACAGAGGGCTGGCACAGGGTTTCACCATCCTGGATCGTCACAAAGGACTTGCCGCCCTTGTTGCGGGCCAGCATGGATTCCACCTTGGCCACAAAGCCGTAGCCGCCGCTGCCGCTCATGAGCAGCTGGGCCGAGACCGGGCCTGCAAAGTAGCTGGCAATGTGGGTGCCTGCTTCCAGGTCAATCAGGGTGTTGATGGGCTGGCCATCGCCACGGCCACCGGGCAAGGTAGCTACCGCCACGCTGTACACGCGGCCGTTGTTGCCAAAGACGATGAGCTGATCGACCGTGCGGCACTCGAACGTGCCCCACAGCTGGTCGCCCGCCTTGAAGCTGAAGTTGCCAGCCTCGTGGCCGTGGCCCTTTTGCGTGCGCACCCAGCCTTTTTCCGAGACGATGACGGTCACGGGCTCGTCCGGCACCTTGATTTCGGCAACGACCTTTTTCTCTTCCTGAATCAGGGTGCGGCGCTCGTCGGCAAAGGTTTTGGCGTCGTGCTCGATTTCCTTGACCATCAGGCGCTGCAGGCTCTTGGGGTTGGCCAGAATGTCCTGCAGCTTGCCCTCTTCTTCGCGCAGCTCGTTCAGTTCCTTTTCAATCTTGATGGCTTCCAGACGGGCCAATTGGCGCAGGCGGATTTCCAAGATGTCCTCGGCCTGGCGCTCGGACAGGTCAAAGCGCGCGATCAGGGCGGCCTTGGGCTCGTCGCTCTCGCGGATGATGGCAATCACCTCGTCGATATTGAGCAGCACGATCTGGCGGCCTTCCAGAATGTGGATACGGGCCTGCACCTTCTCCAGGCGGTGCTGTGAGCGGCGGGTAATGGTCTGCTGGCGGAACGCCACCCACTCTTCCAGCATGCGGCGCAGCGACTTCTGCACGGGCTTGCCGTCCAGGCCGATGGAGGTCAGGTTGATGCTGTCCGAGGTTTCCAGGCTGGTGTGGGCCAGCAAGGTGTTGATCAGCTCCTGCTGCGGGGTCTTGCTGGTCTTGGGCTCGATGACCAGGCGCACAGGCGCGTCCTTGCTGGACTCGTCGCGCACGCTGTCGAGCACGGACAGCATGGTGGCCTTGAGCTGCTGCTGCTCCTGCGTCAGCGCCTTCTTGCCTGCCTTGACCTTGGGGTTGGAGAGTTCTTCGATCTCTTCCAGGATCTTCTGGGACGACACGCCGGGTGGCAGCTCATTGACCACCATCTGCCACTGGCCGCGTGCCAGGTCTTCAATGCTCCAGCGCGCACGCACCTTGAGGCTGCCGCGGCCGGTGGTGTAGGCGTGGCGAATGTCGTGCTGGCTGCTGATGATCTGGCCGCCGCCGGGGTAGTCGGGGCCGGGAATCAGTGCGTACAGCTCATCGTCCGGCATGGCGGGCTTTTTGATCAGCGCCACGCAGGCATCGGCCACTTCGCGCAGGTTGTGGCTGGGGATTTCCGTGGCCAGACCCACGGCAATGCCGCTGGCGCCATTGAGCAGCGCAAAAGGCAGGCGTGCAGGCAGCTGCTGGGGCTCCTGTGTGGAGCCGTCGTAGTTGGGCACAAAGTTCACGGTGCCTTCGTCGATTTCATCGAGCAGCAGCGTGGTGATCTTGGACAGGCGCGCTTCGGTGTAGCGCATGGCGGCGGCGCCGTCACCGTCGCGGCTGCCGAAGTTGCCCTGACCGTCGATCAGCGGGTAGCGCTGGTTGAAGTCCTGCGCCATGCGCACCAGGGCGTCATAGGCGGACTGGTCACCGTGGGGGTGAAAGCGACCCAGCACATCACCGACCACACGGGCGGATTTGACGGGCTTGGCCGGGGTGTTGTTGTTGGTGCCGGAGTAGCTCAGGCCCATGCGGCCCATGGCGTACAGAATGCGGCGCTGCACGGGCTTCATGCCATCGGCCACATCAGGCAGGGCACGGCCCTTGACCACGCTCAGTGCGTATTCCAGATAGGCGCGCTGGGCGTACTGGCCCAGTTCCAGCGCATCACCGGCGGCCTGCGTGGCCAGATCCAGCAAAGGTGCTGGGGCAGTGGGCTGGTTGGGAACTGCTTCGACTTCGGGTTGATCGCTCATACGTGTGTCGGGGGTGGGCTGCTGCCGGGGCAGCAAGCCTTGTCAGATAAGGCAGTGCGCGCCGGGGCGCACTGCTGCTGAAAAAAGAAAAAGGCGACAGGCCGTTGGGGGCGCGGGCTCAGATGTCCACTTCCACATCGTTGCCGTGCAGCTCCATCAGCTCGCGGCGGGCGGCGGCTTCGCCCTTGCCCATGAGCTGGCCGAAGATGTGCTCGGAGGTGGCAAAGTCCAGATCGCCCACCTGCACGGGCAGCAGGCGGCGCGTGTCGGGGTTGAGCGTGGTTTCCCACAGCTGCTCGGCGTTCATCTCGCCCAGGCCCTTGAAGCGGCTGATCTGGCACTTCTCACGCGCCACGCCTTCCTTGGCGGCCTTGTCGAGGATGGAGTTCAGCTCGCCCTCATCCAGCGCATAGACCTTGGCCGCAGGCTTTTTGCCGCGTGCAGGCACGTCCACACGGAACAGCGGTGGCAGGGCGATATAGACATGCCCGGCATCGATGAGCTTGGGGAAGTGCTTGAAGAACAGCGTGAGCAGCAGTACCTGGATGTGGGAGCCGTCCACGTCCGCATCACTCAAGATGCAGATCTTGCCGTAGCGCAGGCCGGAGAGGTCTGGCTCGTCATTGGGGCCGTGGGGGTCCACGCCAATTGCCACGGAAATGTCGTGCACTTCGTTGTTGGCAAACAGGCGGTCGCGCTCCACTTCCCAGGTGTTGAGCACCTTGCCGCGCAGGGGCAAGATGGCCTGCGTCTCCTTGTCGCGGCCCATCTTGGCCGAGCCACCGGCAGAGTCGCCCTCCACCAGAAACACTTCGTTGACGGCAATGTCGCGGCTTTCGCAGTCAGTGAGCTTGCCGGGCAGCACGGCCACGCCGGAGCCTTTGCGCTTTTCGACCTTCTGGCCCGCTTTCTGGCGGGTCTGGGCGGCCTTGATGGCCAGCTCGGCAATCTTCTTGCCGTGCTCCACATTGGCGTTGAGCCACAGCTCCATGGCGGGCTTCACAAAGCTGGAGACCAGACGCACGGCGTCGCGGCTGTTGAGCTTTTCCTTGACCTGGCCCTGGAATTGCGGATCGAGCACCTTGGCTGAGAGCACAAAGCTGGCGCGGGCGAATACGTCATCGGGCATGAGCTTCACGCCCTTGGGCAGCAGCGCATGCAGCTCGATAAAGCTTTTCACGGCCTGGAACAGGCCATCGCGCAGGCCGCTTTCGTGCGTGCCCCCGGCAGTGGTGGGAATCAGGTTCACATAGCTTTCGCGCACGGGCGTGCCCAACTCGGTAAACGCCAGGCACCAGGCGGCACCTTCGCCTTCGCTGAAGGTGTCGTTGTGCTTGTCGGCATAGCCGTCGCCTTCGAGCAGCGGGATGACGGGGTCGGCCACCAGCGTCTGCGAGAGGTAGTCTTTCAGACCGCCCTTGTACTGCCAGTGCTGAACGTCCTTGTTCTTTTCATTGGTCAGCGTCACGCTCACGCCGGGCATGAGCACAGCCTTGGAGCGCAGCAGATGCACCAGCTCATGCATGGGCAGGTTGGCGCTGTCGAAGTATTTGGCGTCCGGCCAGACACGCACCGTGGTGCCTTGCTTGCGTTCACCGCTGGCAAGGGGGCGGGTGGTCAGGGGCTCGACCACATCACCGCCGGAGAAGGCAATGCTGGCCAGCTGGCCGTCGCGGTGTACCGTCACTTCCAGGCGCGTAGCCAGAGCGTTGGTGACCGACACGCCCACGCCGTGCAGACCGCCGGAAAAGCTGTAGGCACCGCCATTGCCCTTGTCGAACTTGCCACCGGCGTGCAGGCGGGTGAAGACCAGCTCCACCACGGGAGCGTTTTCTTCGGGGTGCAGGCCAAAGGGAATGCCGCGGCCATCGTCTTCGACGCTCACGGAGCCGTCGGTGTGCAAGGTGACCTTGATTTTTTTGCCGTATCCGGCCAGCGCTTCGTCCGCAGCGTTGTCGATCACCTCCTGCACGATGTGCAGGGGGTTGTCGGTGCGGGTGTACATGCCGGGGCGTTGCTTGACGGGCTCCAGGCCCTTGAGTACGCGGATCGAACCTTCGGAATAGGCGGATGCAGAAGTAGAGGGTTTAGCTGCCATGGGGGCGGATTGTAGTTCCGGCCACAGTTCAGTGCTGGATAAATTCACAGTAACCAATCGTCGACTCCGGCTGCAATGGGGCACAGGACCCCGCTTGGGCACCGCCCACGCCCTTGCCGCATGCCAGATGGGCAGACCGGAATCCGGCATGGCTGCGCTGCATTGCGGCGGGTGTGAACGGGTCTGAAAACGTCCATCGTGCCATTCGATGGCTGCTTTGTGCAATGCATATCGCGCAGGTGGCAGCTTTTGCAAACGCATTTCGCTACATTGCAGCCATGCAAAACAACACACAACAAACGACGCCGCAACGCCTGCCCATGCTGCAGGTGCTGCTGTGCGGCGGCATGGTCGTCACACTGGCCATGGGCATTCGCCACGGCTTCGGGCTGTGGCTGCAGCCCATCACGCAGGACATGGGCTGGACGCGCGAGAGCTTTTCGCTGGCCATTGCCATCCAGAACCTGTCATGGGGCATTTTTGGCATCTTCGTGGGCATGATTGCCGACCGCATTGGCGCCTTCAAGGTGCTCATTGGCGGCGCCATCCTCTACGCGCTGGGGCTGGTGGGCATGGCGCTGGCCCCCACCACGCTGCTGTTTGCGCTGTTTGCCGGGCTGATGATTGGCATGGCCCAGGCGGGCACGACCTACGCCGTGGTCTATGGTGTGCTGGGGCGGCAGATTCCCCCGGAGCGGCGCAGCTGGGCCATGGGGGTGACGGCGGCGGCGGGCTCATTTGGCCAGTTCTTCATGGTGCCGGTAGAGGGCGGCCTGATCGGCGCCTTTGGCTGGAGCAATGCGCTGATGATTCTGGCGGTGATGGCCCTCATCATTGCCGTACTGGCCTTTGGCCTGCGTGAGCCGGGCTTTGCCTCAGGCAAGCCCGTGCAGCGCCAGCAGTCCACCCTGCAGGCCTTCAAGGAGGCATGGACCAACCCCAGCTTTGTGCTGCTGACGGCGGGCTACTTTGTC
>JAEZZU010000231.1 GCA_023418355.1 Pseudomonadota bacterium
CTGGCAATGTGCTCGGGCTTGCCCACTTCGCTGCCCCACAGCTTGGAGACCGTAAAGCCCGTCAGACCGGCCTTGGGCTTGGATCCGCGGCCGGTTGCGCCTTCGTCACGGATTTCACCGCCCGCGCCGGTCGAAGCTCCGGGGAAAGGCGAGATGGCTGTGGGGTGGTTGTGCGTTTCCACCTTCATAAGCACATGGTTCACAGCATTCTGCTTTTGATAGCTGGGAGCGCTTGCTGCATCTGCCTTGGCGTCGAATTTGGCTACAAAACGCTCGACCTCATGGCCTTCCATGATGGAGGCGTTGTCCGCATACGCCACGATGGTGTGCTGGGGCGAAACAGCCTCGGTGTTGCGGATCATGCCGAACAGCGACTTGTCCTGCGGCACGCCATCAATGATGAAGCTGGCGTTGAAGATCTTGTGGCGGCAGTGCTCGGAGTTGGCCTGCGCGAACATCATCAGTTCCACGTCCGAAGGGTTGCGCCCCAGGCCGTTGAAAGCATTGACCAGGTATTCGATTTCGTCGTCCGCCAGCGCCAGACCCCACTGCTTGTTGGCAGTTTCCAGCGCAGCGCGGCCACCGCCCAGCACATCCACAAACTCCATGGGCTGTGCAGCCAGCGTGGTAAACAGCTTTTCCGCTTCCGCACGGGTGGCGAACACCGATTCGGTCATGCGGTCGTGCAGCAGTGCGGCGATCTGGCCCAGCTGCTCGGCGCTCAGCTCGGGCGTGCCGCCCAGCAGGCCGGACTTGAGGCTGATGCGGTATTCGGTGATGCGCTCGACGCGGAACACATCCAGTCCGCAGTTACGCGCAATGTCCGTGGCCTTGGAAGCCCAGGGCGAAATCGTGCCCACGCGGGGCGTCACGACCAGCGCCACACCTTCCGTTGGACCTTCGTAGGGATCGCCATATGTCAACAAGGCCGCCAGACGCCGGGATTGTTCAGCAGTCGGAGCGGCCTCGGTGGCGACAAGATGGACAAATCGGGCATCAATACCCGTGATCTTGGGATGGATGGCGACCAGAGCGGTCAGAAGTTGCTGGGCACGGAATGAGCTCAGGGCGTTTCCGCCCTCAAACTGAGTCAGATGCAAGGTCACGTGGCGGCCTTCGGGGCTAAAGGAGGATGCAATGCGGCACAGCGCTGCACTGTGCTTTGGCAACACCTGCACCCCCAGGGTCTTCCCTAGGACACCGATGGCCTGCACAGCTTGACGCTGTGGGAGACAGCCTTCGATTGTACTGTGCTCCCCTGATGACTTAGATGCTCAGCCGCAGGACTAATCGGCATGGTTTGAGCACGAGTGGGATAATGATTGGCTATGAGCATCACCATCAAAACCCCCGAAGAAATCGAACGCATGCGCGTTGCAGGCCGTTTGGCTTCGGAAGTGCTGGACTACATTACCCCCTTTATCAAGCCCGGCATCACCACTGCAGAAATCGACCGTCTGGGTGCAGAATGCATGGCCAAGCAAGGCACACGCTCTGCGACGATTGGCTACCAGCCGCCCGGCTACCCTCCCTACCCTGGTCACCTGTGCACCTCCCCCAACCATGTGGTGTGCCACGGCATCCCCAATGACAAGCCCCTCAAAAAGGGCGACATCCTGAACGTGGATGTCACCATCATCACCGAAGATGGCTGGTACGGCGACAACAGCCGCATGTTCATGATTGGTGAAGGCACGATTGCTGGCAAACGTCTGTCCAAGCTCACCTTTGAAGCCATGTGGCTGGGCATCCAGCAGGTCAAGCCTGGCGCCACATTGGGCGACATTGGCCATGCCATCCAGACCTACGCGGAAAAGCACAATCTGTCTGTGGTGCGTGAATACTGCGGTCATGGCATCGGCCAGAAGTTCCACGAAGAACCCCAGGTGCTGCACTATGGCAAGCCCGGCGAAGGCGTGGTCCTGGAAGAAGGCATGGTCTTCACGATCGAGCCCATGCTGAATCTGGGCAAACGCGAAGTCAAGGAACTGGGCCAGGACGGCTGGACCATCATTACCAAGGACCGCAGCCTGTCGGCACAGTGGGAGCTGATGATGGCCGTCACCAAGACCGGCTATGACATCCTGACCTGGTCGGATGGCTCACCTACGCCTCCCGACTTCATCAAGAGCATTCGTACCTGATCCGCGAAGCTCTGCCTCAGCTTGATGAATCCCTCGTAACGGCCCTCAACAGGGCCGTTACTGCTTTCTGAATACCCCACAAACAAATAACCACCTCTCCGCTAAGAGTGGAATTCAAAGCAAGCGCCCATGAAAAAAGGCAACGTGTTTGGCACGTTGCCTTTTAATGCGCATGCCAGCTTTGACACTGGCATGTCTCCATGACTGGAGCGCTTGTGATCTTCAGAGAAGATTACTTGCGTGTACCAACCACTTCGATGTCCACGCGACGGTTCTTGGCGCGGCCAGCAGCAGTCTTGTTGGTAGCGATAGGCTGAGCTTCGCCCTTGCCTTCGGTGTAGATGCGGCTTGCATCGATACCCTTGGACACCAGGTAAGCCTTCACAGCTTGAGCGCGACGCTCAGACAGCTTCAGGTTGTAAGCTTCTGTACCGATGGAGTCGGTGTGACCCACAGCCACAACCACTTCCAGGTTGATGTCCTTGATCAACTGAGCCAGTTCGTCCAGAGTAGCCTTGCCAGCAGGCTTCAGCACGGACTTGTCAAAGTCGAAGAAGGTGTCAGCAGCAAAGCTCACCTTGGAAGCTGTAGGAGCAGGTGCAGGAGCTACAACAACTTCTTCAACCTTTTCTACCACTTCAACCACAGGAACCAGAGCACCGTCGCAGCCAGCAGCTGCAGTAGCGGGTGTCCAGTTGGCATCGCGCCAGCACAGTTCGTTGGTGCCGTTCTTCCACACCAGCTCGCCGGAGCCGTTTTGCCAGTTATCGATGGTCTTGCCACCGTCGGCAGCTGTCACTTGTGCGCCGGCAGCAGTTGCCAGAGCTGCAGTTGCAAACAGGATCGCTACTTTGTTCAGTTTCTTCATGGTTCTCCTCTTGGGGATTAAGCCGCAGTGCATGCACTACGAAATTCATGGACGTCATTAGTGACCATCACCAAGAACGCTGGAAATCATTGTGCCACACGGATTCTT
>JAEZZU010000032.1 GCA_023418355.1 Pseudomonadota bacterium
TAAACACGCCCTGCACCCGGTCGCCCTGTGCACCCAGCAGTTCCTTGACTTCGGCCAGCTCCTGCAGCGTCGTGGGGCACACATCGGGGCACTGCGTATAGCCAAAAAAGACCACCACGACCTTGCCTGCAAAGTCCTGAATGGAGCGATGTTTGCCCTGCGCATCGGGCAAGGGGAAGTCCTTGCCATAGGCAGCGCCAGAGATATCCACCCCTTCCAGGCTGGTGGACTTGGGCTTGCAACCCATGAGCAAGGCCGTTGCAGCCAGTGCCGAGGCACTGAGCACCAGATTTTTCAGTACACGTCTTCTTTGCATAGCAGTCTCAGTCAAAAGCATCGCGGTTCCAGCCACAACCATAACGGCAAAAACAAAGACTGAGTCAGCCTGCCAGTTCTATGACCTGCCAAGCCGGCGCATGGACTGCGCCAGATCAAGCGCGTTCAAGGCGCTGGCGTACGGCCTTGCTTCAGCATCGTGCGCATCTGGTCCAGCGAGACCGCGCTTTCGCTTTGCACCTTCAGGCGCGGCGCTGGCTTGAGCGCATGGCCATAGACCACCTCAAAGGTCAGTGCCAATTGCCCATCGCTGCTGTCAAGGCGCAGATGCTCGCCCATGGCCGCATGCAGCTGCTCCAGCCACTGCCTGCCACGCAGACCTGCAAAGCGCTGGGGATGGAGATTGCGCCCCAGCTCACGCAGCTCCTGCAGCAGGCGCTGCGGCGTGGGGAAGGTCAGCGTGATGGTTTCCATGTCCATCACCGGCTCGGCAAAGCCGGCATGCACCAGCATGTCGCCCCAGTCATGCATGTCCGTAAAGCTCTGCCCGGCCACAGGCCAGCCCAGATGCTCGTAGAGAGCGCGCATTTCACGGGCGGTGTCTGGCCCCAGGCAGGAGAACATCACAAAGCCATCTACCGCCAATGCGTCGTGCCAGACCTGGAGCATCTGCATGGGCTGGGCCTCATGGTGCAGCAGCATATTGGCCCACAGCATGTCTACGCTGCCCGCAGGGGGCATGCCCACCACGGTCTGCTTGCCACTCCAGCGCGAGGGGCTCCACCATGGCTTGGCCCATTGCGCCTGCGCCACCGCCTGCATGCGGGGTGCGCTTTCCACCACGTAGGCCTGGGCCTGCGGGTAACGCTCGGCAATCAGCGCATGCGTCTGCATGCCACCGCGCACGGGCTGCCAGTCACACCAGGTTTTGGGCGTGTGGCACATCCACTGCAGGCGCTCCTGCATGCGACGGCCGATTTCCTCATGCAGCCAGGGGGATTGCACAGGTGCTGACTGCTGCCAGCGGGCGGCGGCGACGGGATCAATGGTGGGAGGTTGATGTTCAGACATGAGGCACTAGCAACACCATCCCTCCGTCATACGGCATGACAGAGACAGGGGCCGCCGCAGTATATTGATTTCATGCTGCAACGCTGGCCAGTGTGGTTCTTCCACTTTGTGAAATCTTTGCCGTCTTTGCCCAGCCAATGTCTGGTCTGCCATGGCTGGCCATGTGCTGACGTGGTGTGCCCAGACTGCCTGCAGCGCTTTGCGCCCCCGGTCTTTCGCTGCACCGGCTGTGCGCTGGCGCTGCCCGGCCTCAGCCCTGCACAGCCGCGCTGCGGTGCCTGCCTGCGCAAGCCGCCCGTATGGCACAGCGCCCATGCCTGGGTGGACTATGGCTACCCATGGAGCCAGCTTATCCCACGCTGGAAATTTGCCAGCCAGCCGGCGCTGGCCAGCCATCTGGCCCGCTGGATGCAGGCCCACACTCCGATTCAGCAACTCATCACCGCTGCCGATGTGCTGATTCCCGTGCCTCTGTCTTCCGCTCGCCTGCGCGAACGCGGCTACAACCAGGCTGCGCTGCTGGCACGGCACCTGGATGCCGCCAAATGCCAGCCACACAGCCTGCAGCGCGTGCTGCATACCGCCGCACAAAGCGCCTCCACACGCGCACAGCGGCTGCGCAATCTGCGCCATGCCTTTGCCGTGCCGGATGCGCATCGGACGCAGCTTGCCGGCCAGCGCATTGTGCTGGTCGATGATGTGATGACCACCGGCGCCACCTTGCACGCCGCCACACGGGCGCTGCTGCAGGCCGGTGCTTCACAGGTCGATGTACTGTGCGTGGCGCGCACCCCTTGATCGCGGGGATACACACAAAGGCGGACAATACGCCGCCATGTTTCATATCGTTCTCGTCGAGCCTGAGATTCCACCGAATACAGGCAACATCATTCGCCTCGCGGCCAACACCGGCTGCCAGCTGCACCTGATCGAGCCCCTGGGCTTTTCCATGGAAGACCGCCACATGCGCCGCGCCGGCCTGGACTACCACGAGTACGCGCGCGTGCAGCGCCATGCGAACTGGCAGGCGTTTCTGGAAGCCATGCAGCCTGACCGCAGCCGCATGTTTGCCATGACCACACACGGCAGCCAGCCGGCGCACGAACTGCAGTTCCAGCCCGGAGACTGGTTTGTGTTTGGTTGCGAAACCCGTGGCCTGGCACCGGAGCTGCGCGAATCCTTCCCCACCGCCCAGCGCCTGCGCCTGCCCATGGTGCCAGGCCAGCGCAGCCTGAACCTGTCCAACGCCGTGGCCGTGACCGTGTTTGAGGCCTGGCGCCAGAACGGCTTTCTCACCAGCTCCGGCGAAGCTGCACGCTGAAAGCAGCAATGCGTCAAAGCCCGCAAACCGGGCTTTGATTAGCACCATTTATAGAACAGTCCATATTGCGATGTGCAGCAATAAACACTGAACTCGAAAAGCGCTTTTCCTCTCTATCAATTACAGCGAGCACGTTGCGCGCTACGTTTAAAAACGATCGAAAGGAAAACACATGCTTACAATTCGCACCATTGGTGTAGCTATTGCCTTCTCCGCTGCCGCCACAGCTTTTGCCGGTGAACAAGTCCAATGGCGTGCTAACGAACTCAGCACTGACAGCCAGCTGACCCGCGCCCAGGTCATTGCCGAATACCAGGCAGCCCGTGACGCAGGCCGCATCATGGAAGGCGAACTCAGCATCCCCGCTGCTGCCATGACTTCGCAGCAGCCCGCAGACCGCGCCAAGGTGCAGGCCGAAGCCACCGCAGCCCGCGATGCAGGCTGGCACACCATGGGTGATCGCTACTTCGATCAATTCTGATTCCCCGTGCCATCTGCGGCACAGTACCGACGCTTGTAGACCACCGCCGTGCTCTGCCGGGTTCGGCGGTTGTCTGGCCTCTCAATCACCAAGTCACAAAGGCGCGCCGTAGCTGCGGGAGAGCGACTCCGCCACGCACACTGGCTTGTCGCCCCCTTCGCGCTCTACCGTCACCTGCCAGGTGATCTGTACGCCGCCACCTTCCACAGACTGCACGTCCTGCAGCACCACTCTGGCCCGTACCCGGCTGTTCACAGGCACGGGGGCAGGGAAGCGCACTTTGTTCAGGCCATAGTTGATCGCCATGGTCTCGCCCTCAATGCGCACGGCCTGGCTGAAGAACCACGGCAGCAGCGACAGCGAGAGAAAGCCGTGCGCAATCGGCGCACCAAACGGCCCCCGTGCGGCGCGTTCAGGGTCCACATGGATCCACTGGTGGTCGTCCGTGGCCTCGGCAAACAGGTTGATCTGTTCCTGCGTGATGGTGCGCCAGCCGGTCACCGCCACTTCCTGCCCCACACAGGCACGCAGCGCTTCATAGGAATGGAAGATATGCATGCCACCCAATCTAGACGGCATGCAGGCAGAGCATCTGTCTGTCCTGCGACAGGGGTTCTCCCGAAGTTTTCAGATAAAAATTAGCCTCCAGCGCTTATGCAGCAAGCGCTTGCAGCTATGTTTTTCAGTTCGACTGTCGCTGCACAAAGAACAGACCCACACCCACCAGCATCAGCACGCCGCCAAAGATGCGGTTGAGCCAGCGCATGGCTTCGGGGCTGCGCATCCAGCGGCGCAGTGCACTGGCGCTGGCTGCATAGCCGTGCATGACGACGGTATCTACCCCCAGACAGGTGACGGACATGACCAGCAGCTGCAGCCACAGTGGCCGCTGCGGAGTGAGAAACTGCGGCAGCACCGCCACCATGAAGATGATGCCCTTGGGGTTGGTGGCATTGGTCAGAAAGCCTGCCAGCGTGCGCTGCGGCCAGGGCATGGGCTTGGCCTGCAGGTAGCCCACATCAATGCCATTGCCCATGCTGCGCCACTGGCCCCAGCCCAGATAGATGAGATAGCAGGCACCCAGCACCTTGACCAGGGTAAAGGCCAGGTCGGAGGCCATCAGCACCGCCCCCACACCGCCGCCAGCGATCAGCAGCACCAGCAGCAGCCCCAGCTGCAGCCCGCCAATCGTGGCCGAGGTCTGGCGCACGCCGTAGGCCAGCCCATGGCTCATGGACAGCACTGCGCCCGAGCCCGGCGAGATCGCGATAAAGACACATGCCGAAAAAAAGGCCAACCACGTATGAAAATCCATCTTGCTGTCTGATGCTGCGCTGCAAAACGCCGCATCTTACGCCCTGATTCCCGCTGGTCCGCAGGCCTGCGCCCAGCATGCTACGCTGAGAGACATCATGCTTTTCAACCCGACCCAAGCCGACGTGCGCCGCTTTTTCTGTGGCGTGCGCAGCAAGATGAAGAACAACGCGCCCATGGAGGCGATCGAGACACTGGC
>JAEZZU010000244.1 GCA_023418355.1 Pseudomonadota bacterium
TTGGCATGGAAGCGGTGGCTCGCCAGTTTGCCAATGGGCAGAAGGTGCTGATTGTGCGCAATGGCTGGTTCAGCTACCGCTGGACGCAGATTTTTGACACCGGCAACTTTGGTCTGGGTGGCGGCGCTGTCGTCTGCAAGGCGCGCAAGCAAGGCACGGGCAGCCAGGATCCATGGGCACCTTGCCCGGCGGACGAAGTGGCGGCCACCATCCGTGCCGAAAAGCCCAAGGTGGTGTTCGCTCCCCATGTAGAAACCGCCAGCGGCATCATCCTGCCGGACGACTACATCCGCACCATCAGCGATGCCGCGCATGAAGTGGGCGCACTGCTGGTGCTGGACTGCGTGGCATCCGGTGCCATGTGGGTGGACATGGTCAAGACCGGCGTGGACGTGCTTATCTCTGCTCCGCAAAAGGGCTGGAGCAGCTCACCCTGCTGCGCCATGGTGATGCTCTCCGAGCGCGCACGCACGGCGATTGAAGACACGCAAAGCTCCAGCTTCTCGTGCGATTTGAAGAAGTGGATGCAGATTGCCGAAGGCTACGAAAAAGGCCAGCACGCCTATCACACGACCATGCCCACCGATGCACTGGTGCGCCTGCGCGATGTGATGCTGGAAACGCGTGCTTACGGCTTTGCCAGGGTGCGTGAAGAGCAGATGGAGCTGGGCCGCCAGGTGCGTGCGCTGCTGGAGTCGCGAGGCTTTCCCAGTGTGGCGGCCGAAGGCTTCAAGGCGCCCGGCGTAGTGGTGAGCTACACCACGGATCCAGACATCCAGAATGGCAAGAAATTCCTCGCCGCAGGCCTGCAAACTGCTTCTGGCGTTCCGCTGCAGTGCGATGAGGGAGCGGACTTTCAGACCTTCCGCATCGGCCTGTTTGGTCTGGAAAAATGGCACAACGTGGAGCGTACTGTCGGACACCTGCAAGCGGCGCTGGATGCCATGGGCATTGCTGCGGTAAAGGCATGATGGATGCTCTCGTGTACTCCTCTATGAAAAGAGCAAGTCGTATGAAAAAACAACTTTTTGCGCTGGCTGCTGCCAGCCTGCTGGCGGTGGGTACAGCCCATGCAGCCCCAGAAACCACGCCCAGTGGCCTGATCTACGAAGTCATTACCGAAGGCACTGGCGCACAGCCCCAGGCCACGGACACCGTGCGTGTGCACTACCGTGGCTGGTTTCCTGAAAGCGGCAAGGAGTTCGACAGCTCCATCGCACGCGGTCAGCCCATTGACTTCCCCCTCAATGGCGTGATCCCCTGCTGGACCGAGGGCGTGCAGAAAATGAAGGTGGGCGGCAAGGCCAAGCTGACTTGCCCTCCCAACATCGCCTACGGCAGCCGTGGTGCAGGTGGTGTGATTCCACCGAATGCGACACTGAATTTTGAGGTGGAGTTGCTGGGGGTGAATGGCAAATAAGCCATTGCGTTGTGTTGCAAGCCGCAAATGAAAGAAGGAGGCCAAGAGCCTCCTTCTTTGATGGTGCATGGCCGAGTTTTAGAACTCGATATTCGCCTTCAGCCACAGAGTGCGGCCTTCGGGGGCAGAGCCCTTCACAGAGCGGCCGCCCATGTAGTAGTTGTTGTACCAAGTGTTGCCAATCTTCTGGTACTTGTTGAAGTCCTTGTCCAGCAGGTTGTAGATATTGGCGCTCAGGGTCACGTTTTTATTGACCTTGTAGTTCGCGCCCAGATGTACCAGGGTGTAGGCCTTGAGTTCGTTATTGAAGAGTTCGTAAGCCTTTAGATTATCTGGATCATTCGCTTTTGGCTTGGTATCGAAGCGACGGCTATGACCGCGGTATTCCACTCGGCTCCACACCGACCATTGCTGGCTGGGCTTCCAGTTCAGCGTCAGATTGGCAACGTGCTTGGCGGTATCGCTGAGCTTGCCAATGACCTCGCCGTCCTGCAGTAGTTCGCTGTCCGTCCAGGTGTAGTTGGCAGCAATATCCCACTCGGGCGAGAACACATACTTGGTGCCCAGCTCAAAGCCCCAGGTCTTGGCGCGATCACGGTTTATGTAGAACGTGCCACCGGTTGAGCAGCCAGGAACGAGGCCTTCGCAGCTGTCGGTGGATATCTTGTTTTTGAGCTTGTTGTGGAAAGCCGTGATATTGCCGCTCCAGCCCTGCTGGTTGTTGAACAGCATGCCGATTTCGGTGCTGGTGCTTTCCTCGGGCTTCAGATTGGGGTTGCCATAAGTCAGCGATTTGCCTTGTCTCGAAACCCCAGCGATGCCGTCAATGAGCTGATTCATGCTTGGTGCGCGGAAACCCTTGCTGATGCCGCCCTTGAAGGTAAAGACATCGGTGGCATTCCACACCAGGTAGGCACGGGGGGTCCAGTGGCCACCGAATTTGTCATGGTGGTCGTAGCGCAGGCCGCCAGTGGCGATCAGCGTGTCCGCGATGGACCACTCATCCTCGGCAAACACGGCCCAAGTGTTTTGCTTGAGGCGTGGCTCACCTTTGATTTGTGGAAGGCTGTCATCAGCCACAGAATGTACGACCTGCGTGCCAGCAGTGAGCAGATGTCGCTCGCCAAGCGGGCTGGTCAGCTTGGAATCCCAGATAGTGCTGGTGGATTTGAGCTTGCGGTCTGAGCCTCCAATTACATAACGAATCGGATCGTTGTTTTCGAATGCATCTGTGGAGATGGTACGGCCTTTGGTTGTATTGCTTGTCCGACTCAGGCTGGTTTCAAAGTTGCCGACACTGAACTGCCCTTTGTAGCCAATGGCGATCTGTTCGCGGTCAAAGCGCAGGTAATCTTTGTAGCCATGGGCTTCAATGGATGGTGTTTCACAGTCTTTATCGCTTCGACCATCAACATTACCCAGTTCACAGTTACGGTTGTCGTATTCGGTGTGGGCCGTTTCGGCATCCAGCCAAAGCTCATGTCCCGCAGCAGGTGAAAGTGTGAACTTGGCACCCAGGGTGTACTGGTCGCTCTTGGGCGGTGCGATGCCTTTGTAGCTGCTTGGGGTAACGCCATCGTGTGCAGCCATCTCCGATTTGTCGCGGTTGTAGTAATTGCCGCGAATGGCAATGCCCAGCTTGTCCTGCTGGATGGGGCCATTCAGATAGAAGCTGGTCTTTTGTGCAGCACCCTGGTGGCTGTGCTCAGGCAACGAGCCTTCGATTTGAACAGTGCCGCTCCATTCTTTGGCAATCTTGCGCGTAATGATGTTGATCACGCCGCCCATCGCGTCCGAGCCATACAGGGTAGACATGGGGCCGCGCACCACTTCAATGCGTTCAATGGCAGACAGCGGTGGAATCAGCGAAGTTTGGGACTGACCAAACCCATTGGGTGTGGTGTCGCCAGCAGCGCTGACGCGGCGGCCATCCACCAGGATCAGGGTGTAGTCGCTGGGCATGCCGCGGATGCTGATGTCAAAACCACCGGTCTTGCCGGTGCTGCCGCGCACATCAATGCCTTCTACGCCCTGCAGGGCATCAGCCAGATCACGGAAGTTCTTGGTTTCCAGTTCCTGACGCGTGATGACCGAAATCGACGCTGGCGCATCTTTGATCTGTTGCTCAAAGCCGGAAGCGGAAACGACCACTTCAGACAGGGTCTGTGTGCTTTCCTGAGCGATGGCGGATACGCACGCAGCGGCAGCGAGTGCCAGCAGTGTGGGACGTGTGAACAGTGGGAGAGAGGTGGAGGGCATAGCAATTCCAGTCAATGTCTGGCATTGAAGAAACACAAGGGGGCGCTCATGCGAGCGTTTCTGGCTATGTCCTTGTTATGAATTCTTGTGTGGACTGAACTGCCGGAATTATGCAGTTGTTAATAAAAATACTTCTCAGTTGCGTAGTGTTTCTTGCAGATTTGTCGCTTGATCACAACAAATGACATGGCTGAGGATGGTGCAGAGACTCGCTGGAGGTTTGATTAGAAATGGCGAGTTATTTGTTGCAAACTATTGTTTGTAAACAATTATTTGCTATCAATTTGTTGTTTTTAAGGTGTCGGCTGCAGTGGGTATGGGATGTGGCAGACGCGCGCATCAGCCACATCTGATGAGCCATCACGCGAAATGTCTGGATTGTCCAATGCAATAATAATGAGATTGATTATCATATAGCTTAACAATTCAGAGCCAAGCATGACTCCTTTGCGCATTTCGTACCCAACTTTTGCTGCTGCCATCATGGCTGGCGGTGTGTTTTCTTCGTTTGCGGCAGATCCGCTGGCGCAACCATCGCCAGAGCAGGTGCTGGGCACAACGGTGGTGACCGCTTCGGGGTTTGAGCAGACCGTGGAAGATGCGCCTGCATCCATCACGGTGATTCCTCGGGAAGAGCTGGAAAAGCGTTCCTACCGCGATGTGACAGATGCCTTGCGTGATGTGCCCGGTGTGCTGGTCACTGGTGGTGGTAGCTCCAGCGATATCAGCATTCGCGGCATGTCTGCCGGGTACACCATGATTCTGGTCGATGGTCGACGTCAGAATTCCCGTGAAACACGCCCCAATAGCGATGGTTCTGGCATCGAGCAAGGCTGGTTGCCTCCACTGAGTGCGATTGAGCGCATTGAGATCGTGCGCGGCCCCATGTCATCGCTGTATGGCTCGGATGCCATGGGCGGCGTGATCAACATCATTACGCGCAAAGTGCCGCAGCAGTGGGGTGGCAGCGTGCGGGCAGAGACCACACAGCAAGAAAACTCTGACGCAGGCGATATCTACCAGACCAGCTTTAATTTTGGTGGCCCTGTCAAGCATGAAGTGCTGGGTCTGCAAATCTATGGCCAAACATCGCGTCGCAACGAGGACAAGATTGTCGATGGCTTTAATAAGCAGAGCACGGAGTCTTTGAATCTGAAGCTGAATCTGGCAGCAGACAAGCAAAACAATTTTGACTTGCTGCTTGGAAGAACGATTCAGAAACGTGAATCCAATCCTGGCAAGTCAATGGCTGTGGAATCTTGTGGAAAGAAAGGCTGCTCGCTCAATAAACCATCAGAGCAGCGCTATTACAAGAATGATTACAGTTTAGGCCATCAAGGTAATTATGCCTGGGGCAAGACCAACACCTATATTCAGCGTGAGGAAACGGATAATCCTGTGCGCAATATGAATCTGGTGAATACCGAGTTCAATAGCCAGGCCATATTGCCACTGGGAAGCTCCAATGTGACAACCGTAGGTGTCTACTACAGAAAAGAAAGCCTGGATGATAAAGGCAATGAACTGGTGGGCAGCACACGCAATCACATTGATCGTTACCAATGGGCGCTGTATGCGGAAAATGAGTTTGCTGCGACGGACAGCTTTAGCTTGACGACGGGCCTGCGCATGAACCGCGACCAGAATTACGGAACGGAGTGGACACCACGTATCTATGGCGTCTGGAAGGCTGCAGAGCAGTGGACGGTCAAGGGCGGTGTCTCTACGGGCTTCAAGGCACCAGCACTGCGTGCTGCGGTCGCAGACTGGGGACAGATTACGGGCGGCGGCGGTGATGCTGCCATTATTCTGGGTAACCCGGATCTCAAGCCTGAGAAATCACTGAGTCAGGAAATTGGACTGGTGTTTGATAACAAACGCAACTTTATGTCCAGCGTGACCCTGTTTAATACCGATTTCCGGGACAAGATTTCTGAAGAGCGTATTTGTGAAGATACAGCTGGCGGTGGTTCCAGTATCTCGACGGGCAATTGCACAATTAACGGGAAGCAATATAAATTCATCAGTGAGCGCACGAATGTCGATAAGGCCAATATGCGCGGTATTGAATTGACCGCGACCTGGAATATTGTTCAGGATTTGCAGCTTGCGTCCAATTACACTTTCACCAAGTCTGAGCAAAAGAGCGGGAAATTTGCGGGCAGTCCGCTGAATAAGCTGCCCAAGCATATGTTCAATGCCACTTTGGACTGGAATGCCAGCTCCAGCACCAATGTCTGGAGTCGCGTGAACTTTCGCGGCAAGTCTTCGGACTATTTGAGCCGTACATCCATGGCGAATAATCAGACTCCATCGTTTACGTTCGTAGATGTAGGTGTCAATTACAAGCTGAAAAAGGATGTCAAGCTGGGCTTCGGCGTCTACAACGTCTTCGACAAAAAAGTGGACAAAGAAACCTACGAAGCACATTACGACGGTCGTCGCTATAACCTGAGCCTGACAGCCGCTTTCTGATAGATCCTCCTGTCTCTGATGCCTGTGGCATCAGGGACAAATTTTTATGAACACCATGAAAACTTATTTGACTTTGACCGCCTTGGCGCTTGCATCCAGCATCAGTCTGGGTGCTATGGCTGCAAGCTCTCACGCTCCACAGGCCGCTTCCACGCAGGCCGCCCATTCCGCTGCCGCACCCCAGCGCGTCGTGGTCTATGACCTTGCCACGCTCGACACCATGCAGGCGCTGGGCATTCCCGTTGCAGGTGTGCCCAAGGCGCAGTTTCCTGAATACATGGCAGGTTACGGCGATGCCAGATACACGGTGGCAGGCTCTTTGTTTCAGCCTGACTACGATGCGCTGAGCCAGATCAAGCCTGACTTGATCATTGTGGGTGGCCGTTCTGCCGCGAAAAAAGACGTGCTGAACAAGATCGCGCCTACGCTGGACTTCAGCGTCAAGCCCGCCACCATGCTGCAGGATATTGAGCGCAATATCACGCAGATTGCCGATCTGTACGGCAAGCAGGAGCAGGGCAAGGCACTGGTTGCCAAGATCAAGGCTGAAGTGGCGGAGCTGAACCAGCTGGCAGGCAAAGCACAGCCCGGTGTGCTGCTGATGGCGATCAACGAACGCATCATGCCCCAGGCACCCGGTGCACGCTTTGGCTTCCTGTTTGATGTGTTCGGTGCCAAGTCCCAGCTTACTGCCAAGGACATTCCTGCACGCGGTGGCCCCGCTTTCACGTTTGACGATCTGGCCAAGCTGCAGCCCGAGTGGATTTATGTGATTGATCGCAACACCGGTGTGGGCTCGGCGGCCGGTGGCGGCGAGATCATTCCTTCGACCAAGGTGTTTGACAACGACAAGGTCAAGGCTACGCCTGCTGGGCAGAAAGGCCAGATCGTGTTCCTGGACCCCAAGGGCTGGTACCTGATGGGCAGCACAGGCCCTACAGCCTTGCTGAACAATGTGCAGCAGCTCAAGCAGGCCTATCGTGCCGCGGGCATCCAGTAATGCTGTAAAAAACAGAGCTATCAGCGCTGATCCGCATTGGTTTTGATGCTGATATTGCTTGAAAAGCAAAGAGCAGCCTGCGCAGGCTGCTCTTTTTTGTGTGTTTCGCGGTTTACACGTCTTCGCGGTTTTGTTCTGCAGCGGCTTGCTCATCCTTCAGCAAATGCTCCCCAATCTGCTTCCACGCCTTGGCAGCATCGTGCTCGCCGGCAAAGTGGTGACAGCTGGCAGCCGTCATGGCAATGCGGCCGTTTTCCGGGTCGAGGTCAAACGCCAGTTCGCACTGCGCTGCGGCATTGGCCCACATCACCAGCGCATTGGCAGACTCTTCTTTTTGCAGGGCATAGGCTTCAGCCATCCAGGCCTGTGCCAGGCGAAAGGCCGCTGTGGCATCTGTGGGGTCGGCCTTGTGGGCATGGTAGAAGTGCTTGCCCGCTTGTTGCCACAGTGCACGTGCTTGTTGAAAGTCCTGGGTGGCCACGGTTTGCGCCTGAGCGACCAGTGCGTTGCCGGATTGCAGGTGTTCTTCAAAGCTCGATTCGGTCATGGTGTGCGCAGCATGCAATGGATGAAAACGGCATTGTGGCGTGGAGTGTGAAGACATGTGCTGCGCATGACTTCTGCTGGCTGTCTCGCTTGCCGCATCAAGCACAGCGCCTATGGGCCGGGCACCGAACAGGAACGCGTGGTGCACATGCGGCTCAGATGTTTGAGATATAAATAATTAATTTTTTATTCGTTTTAAGAATTAGACATCTTTTTTAGACTGGCTCCAACGACACCTCATACCCCAGATTCAAGGAGCCTTTCGATGTCTGCCGTACTTGCTGCTGACCGTTTTGATGCCGCTGCCACCTTGCAGGATGTGCTGAACACCACTGCCCAGGATTTTGAAATCCGTCCTCTGCCGCGTGAGGCTGGTGCGGTAGGCAATCTGGGCGCGGAAGTGGTGGGGCTGGATCTGTCCCAGCCTGTTTCGCAGGATGACTTTGAACGCCTGCAGCAGGCGCACTGGAAGCACCATGTGCTGGTGTTCCGTGACCAGCGCATCACACCCGCACAGCAGGTGGCCTTCAGCCGTCTGTGGGGGCCACTGCAGATCCATGTGCTGCACCAGTTCCAGCTGCCGGGCCATCCCGAGATCTTGCAGGTCTCGAATGTGCGCAATGCGCAGGGGCAGCCGGAAGGCCTGGGCGATGCCGGGCTGCTGTGGCACTCGGACCTGTCGTACAAGGAAAAGCCCAGTCTGGGCAGCCTGCTGCATGCGCAGGAGCTGCCCAGCGAAGGCGGCGACACCCTGTTTGCCGACCAGCACGCAGCCTATGACGCGCTGCCGCAGGCGCTCAAAAAGAAGCTGGAAGGTCTGCAGGCCGAGCACAGCTACTTGCTGCACTACGAGGCATTGCGCGCCAAGAGCCCATGGCGCCCCAAGCTGACGCAGCAGCAGATTGACGAGGTCAAGCCTGCCGTGCACCCCGTGGTCATCACCCACCCCGGCAATGGCCGCAAGGCACTGTTTGTGAGCGAGCATTTCACCAGCCGCATTCTGGGCCTGTCTGAAGACGAAAGCCGTGATCTGCTACAGCAGCTGTTTGCACACAGCGTGCAGCCACAGTTTGTCTACCGCCACCGCTGGCAGCCGCACGACATGGTGTTCTGGGACAACCGCTCTGTGCTGCATCTGGCCACGGGCACGCCCGAGCATCTGCGCCGCAAGCTGTATCGCACGACAGTCGAAGGCAGCAAGCTGAGCGCTTAGACCCGCTCACACAAGCCTTGATACGTCGTTGCTCAGCCTTGTCGTACTACTTGTACTGCCTGCGGCTTCGTGCCTCGTCTCAATCGCAAACCTTGGGTTTGCTGGCTTGTGTAAGCGGCTCTAGGTTCGCAGCAGCTCCACCCACCACCTCATTCATGAATTCATAGCTGCCCACGCAGGTGCGATGGGCGCTAGGGGCAGTTTTTGCCCTGATTCCCAGATACAAGGAGATTCCCATGTCATGGTTCAAAGGTCTGCGCCGTCGCACGGCGGTGCTGGCACTGGCAGGTTTGTCGGCGGCCGCTGTGCTGCCCACCGCCCACGCCAAGGAAGGACAGCTGCGCATTGCCCAGCAGTTCGGCATCGTCTATCTGCTGCTCAATGTGGCGCAGGACCAGCAGCTGATTGAAAAACACGGCAAGGCCCAGGGCGTGGATATCAAGGTGGACTTTCTGCGCCTGTCCGGCGGGGCAGCCATCAATGACGCGCTGCTCACGGGCGAAGTCGATATTGCAGGGGCTGGCGTAGGCCCGCTGTTCACCATCTGGGACCGCACCAAGGGCCGCCAGAACGTCAAGGGCGTGGCTTCGCTGGGCAACTTCCCCTATCTGCTGGTGAGCAACAACCCCGATGTGAAAACGATTGCCGACTTCACGGACAAGGACCGCATTGCGCTGCCTGCCGTGGGTGTATCCGTGCAGTCGCGCGTGCTGCAGCTGGCATCGGCCAAGCTCTGGGGCGATGCGCAGTACAACAAGCTCGACAAGCTGCAGGTCGCACTGCCACATCCGGAAGCGGCGGCTGCCATCATCAAGGGCGGCACGGAAATTACCGCCCACTTTGGCAACCCGCCGTTTCAGGATCAGGAACTGGCAGGCAACCCCAAGGCGCATGTGGTGCTCAATTCCTATGACGTGCTCGGCGGCCCATCGGCAGCCACCGTGCTCTACGCCACCGAGAAGTTCAAGAACGAAAGCCCCAAGACCTACCGTGCCTTCATCGATGCGCTGGATGAAGCGGCCGCCTTCGTGCGCAACCACCCCGAGCAGGCTGCTGACATCTATCTGAAAGTCAGCGGTGCCAAGCAGGACCGCCAGCTGGTGCTGGACGTGATCCGCAACCCGCAGGTGGAGTTCACCGTACAGCCCCAGCGCACGCTGGAGCTGGGCCAGTTCCAGCACCGCGTGGGCGCCATCAAGAACCAGCCCACCCAGCTGTCCGACTATTTCTTTGACGATCCGCGCGTGTCGGGCGGCAACTGAGCGAACAGGAGCAAGGCCATGCAGACATGGGTGCAGCAACTCAAGCAAACCGCGCAGCGCTTCTGGCAGCAGTTGGCTGCTGAACTGGAGGGAGGTGCCGCGCTGGTGACAGGCCCGCAGCGCCGCGACTGGTCCGATGTGGCCGCCGTAGCAGCCTGCGTGCAAGCCCCCGCCATGCCACGCATTCAGGATGCGCCGCGCAGTCTGGCGGCTGCTCCGGCCGTCCATACGGCCACCGGCGCACAGCAATGCGCAGCTGTCCAGCCTTTGCTGCAGATCCAGGACGTGAGCCTGGTCTACCGCACGGCCCAGCAGCAGGTGCAGGCCACGCACCGTGTGAGTCTGGATGTGTATGAGGGTGACCGCTTTGTGCTGCTGGGTGCTTCAGGCTGCGGCAAGAGCAGTCTGCTCAAGGCGCTGGGCGGCTTCTTTCCGCCGAGCGAAGGTCAGATCCTGCTGGACGGCCAGCGCGTGCAGGGGCCGGGGCCGGACCGCGTGGTGGTGTTTCAGGAGTTTGACCAGCTGCCGCCGTGGAAAACGGTGCGCGAAAACGTCATGTTCCCACTGCTGGTCGCCGGGGGCCTGAGCCGTGCGCAGGCCGCAGAACGCGCCGATGCCTTTATCGCCAAGGTGGGACTGAGCAAGTTTGCCGATGCACACCCCCACCAGCTCTCAGGTGGCATGAAGCAGCGTGTGGCGATTGCGCGTGCGCTGGCCATGCAGCCGCGTGTGCTGCTCATGGACGAGCCTTTTGCGGCGCTGGACGCCCTCACGCGCCGCCGCATGCAGGAAGAGTTGCTGGCCCTGTGGGAAGAGCTGCGCTTTACGCTGGTGTTTGTCACCCATTCGATTGAAGAGGCGCTGGTAGTGGGCAACCGCATTGCCATCCTCTCGCCCCATCCGGGCCGCGTGAGGGCCGAGGTCAACAGCCACCAGTTTGATCTGAGCAGCCAGGGCAGCGCCGAGTTTCAGGCCACGGCCCAGCGCATCCACCGCCTGCTGTTTGATGAGGCGCAGCCCCAGGGAGAGGCCGCCGGGGAACACCCCGCGCCAGACGCCGAGGCTTCTCCCCTGTGGGCGGCTACGCCCGTCCACCTTTGAACGCGACAAGGAAGCTCCATGAGCAGTCTCACTTCTCCCAACGCCGCGCGTGTGCAGCTCCCTGTACAGCCGCCCGTGCGGCCTGAGTACGAACGCCAGCTCGAAGCGCCCGGTGCACTGGCGCAGGCACAGCCTCTGTCGTTGCCGCAGCGCCTGTGGGCGCAGCCCTTGGTGCGGCGCATCGCCATTCTGGCGGTGCTGGCGGCGCTGTGGCAGCTGCTGGCCACCTGGCAGGACAACGACTTGCTGCTGCCCACCTTTACCCAGACGCTGCAGGCGCTGTGGGAAGGCGTAGCCAGCGGCGAGCTGCTGGACAAGGCCGCCATCTCACTGCAGGTGCTGGTGCAGGGCTATGTGCTGGGCATTGTGGGCGCACTGGTGCTGACCACGCTGGCTGTTTCGACCCAGCTCGGCCGTGATGTGCTCACCACGCTGACCAGCATGTTCAACCCCCTGCCTGCCATTGCCCTGCTGCCGCTGGCGCTGCTGTGGTTTGGGCTGGGGCAGGGCAGCCTGCTGTTTGTGCTGGTGCACTCCGTGCTGTGGCCGCTGTCGCTCAACACCTATGCGGGCTTTCAGGCCGTGCCAGAGACGCTGCGCATGGCCGGGCGCAACTATGGCCTCAAGGGTGTGCGCTATGTGCTGCAGATACTGGTGCCTGCGGCGCTGCCGTCCATTCTCTCGGGCCTGAAAGTGGCATGGGCCTTTGCCTGGCGCACGCTGATTGCGGCCGAGCTGGTGTTTGGCGCATCGTCGGGCAAAGGCGGGCTGGGCTGGTACATCTTCCAGAACCGCAACGAGCTGTATACCGACAAGGTCTTCGCCGGGCTGCTGACCGTGATCGCCATTGGCCTGCTGGTGGAGACACTGGGTTTTCACACGCTGGAGCGCCTGACCGTGCGCAAATGGGGCACGCAGCGTTAAAGCGCGTGGTAAGAGCTAACGCCAGCAAGTCGGTTATTGTGAACCTGTGGTCACCCTGTGCTAGCTGCTGCGCCATGCAGTTTTACTGCGCATGCACCGGGATTGCTGGTGGAATGTTGGTGTGTTTGCTTCTGGATATGTGTGCATCCTGCATGCGCAGGAAATCTGCTTGTGGTGCGATTTATCAAGCAGGAAATGCAGGAAGGCCTGTTGCTCAACGCGCGATGGCATGCAGGAATATTGCAGAAGGCACGGAATGCTGCACTGCACTAGGATGACTGCTTTGGGGCGAAGCCCCCTGGTTATCGGACAGCATCGTGAGCACCATTCTTCAATCCCCTCTGACCGGCCCCGCTGCATGGCGCGGCGAAGATCTGGCCGGCGACACCTCCTGGATTCACCACCTCTCTCCCGCAGCCATTGCCGCCATTGATGCCGCACTGGCGCACCTGAAGTCGCAGGGCCTGC
>JAEZZU010000253.1 GCA_023418355.1 Pseudomonadota bacterium
TGATCAAGGCATTTACAGCATTCAGCATGACAGTCTTTCATTTGCGAGATGCCTGCACATTGGCTGGTGAGGATGCATCTCAACGGCCTCACAGCTACGGGATAACCTCTAAGTGATAACCCGTAGACGTAAGTATAAACCACATGCCATTTTTATGTGCAGAGCGCCCGTTGCTCCCGCGCGACGGATGCCCTGCGCCATGGCTCTCATGCCAGCACTGCGCCTGCGCTTTGCATCGCACTGACGGTGTCTGACCGCGTCGCTTCAGCACCTGCCGCAAGGCTTTTTCCCACCTCAACCGCAGCGATCAGCACTGTCTCTGCTGCTTTTTTCTTCTCCTTCCAGACCACGATTTTTCACCGCGCAATCCGCTTTTTTCGCGGGATCTGCGATGGCTTGCGTCGCAATTTTTAAGGCCGTATTAGGGTTTTCGATTGTAAGTTCTAGAACACATATTCAACTAATATCAGCCCCGTACCACGTTCCCCATGACTTGCTTTGCGACAAATCAAGCATTGGTTTTCCGTCTTGATTGCAGGCAAATCTGTCCGCGAAAGCACATATCTGAAAGACCCATATGGCAACCCTGACCGAAGAAAACACAAGCAAACGCATCAAAACCAAGAACTGGGATATCCACTACCACGAGGCAGGTAGCGGTCAGCCGCTGATCCTGGTGCACGGCGGTGGCCCAGGTGCTTCGGGCTGGAGCAACTTCCACCCCAACATTGCTTATCTGGCCGAGCGCTTCCACGTGTTTGCCATCGACCTGCCAGGCTGGGGCAAGTCGCAATCGGTCACCTACGACAAGCGTGACAACAGCGGCGTCCTGGCCGAGTTCATCGAAACCCTGGGCCTGGGCAAGGTAGCCATCGTGGGCAACTCCATGGGCGGCTCCTCCTGCATCCGTCTGGCCTATGAGCGCCCTGACCTGGTGACCCACCTCATCACCCTGGGCTCCTCTGCCGGCATCCCCAGCATCTTCGACCCCATGGGTCTGAGCGAAGGCGTGAAGGCGCTGGAAGCTGCGTACTTCGAACCCGGCCCTGACTCCATGCGCAAGTTCATCGCTGCCATGGCTTTTGATACACGCCACGTCACCGATGAATTTGTGAACGAGCGCGTGAGCATCCTGCTGTCCCGCCCCGATCACATCGAAGGCTGGAAGAGCGGCCACGGCAAGCCCATGGTGCCAATCGACCAGACACGCCTGTCGCAGATCAAGGCTCCAACCCTGCTGATTCACGGCCGTGATGACCGCACCGTGCCATTCACCGCTGGCCTGCACCTGGTGCGCCAGATCCCCGATGCCCGTCTGCTGCTGGTGACACGCTGCGGCCACTGGGTACAGCTGGAGCACACCGACGAGTTCAACCGCTCGGTGGCCTCGTTCATCCAGGGTCACTAAGCATCAGGCCCCGAACATGCAGCCCGGCAGCGAAAGCATGGAGACATCCGGGCTGCATGCAATTTGGTTGAAGTCCTGCGCTAGCGCGCCATACAAAGAAATCCAATGATTACGTCGCTTGCATATTTCGGAGCCACCTCTCCCGCCTACAAGGAATGGGAAACATTTGGCCCCACCATCCTGGGCTGCGAACTGACTACGCCCGCAAAAGACGGCGCAGTGCGCCTGCGCTTTGACGAACTGTCTTACCGCATGGCCATTCACCCTGGCGAAAAAGACGGCGTGGCCTATTTCGGCTGGGCTACGCTGGGTGAAGAAAGTGTTCAGCCCATCCTGGAGCGTCTGACGGCTTATGGCATCCGTTTTCAGAAAGCATCCGCCGAAGAAGCGGCCGAGCGCGATGTCTGTGGCTACTACTGGTTTGTAGACCCCGTTGGCATTCGCCACGAACTGTCCTGGGGCCATATGCGCCCTCGTACACCTTTCCACCCTGGTCGCGCACTGTCGGGCTTTCGCACCGGCGATCAAGGCCTGGGCCATGTGGTGGTGGCCGTGCCTGAGCTGGAAAAGGCCGACCGTTTCTACCGCGATGTGATGGGCTTCAACCTGTCCGACACCGTCATCGATGGTCCGATCCACGCCTTCTTCTATCACATCAATGGTCGCCATCACTCGCTGGCCATTGCCCGCTCTCCCAACCAGCGCGCCGCCTTCCTGCACCTGATGGTGGAAGTGCAGACGCTGGAGGACGTGGGCCGCGCGCTGGATCTGTGTGACACCCACCAGGTGCCCGTCACCCGCACCCTGGGCTGCCACACCAATGACCAGATGACCTCCTTCTACCTGCAGACGCCATCCAACTTCCGCATGGAGTACGGCTGGGGCGGTCTGGAGGTGCATGACCTGTGGGAGCCGCGTTACTACGACCGCACCAGCTCATGGGGACACAAGCACCAGCACAAAGAACTGTCTCCGTTTCTGGACATTGAGCCAGCGGCACAGCCCACTACCTCCGCGTAATCACTACTTAAAGGATTTTGAAGATGCATCCCGTTGTTCAAGGCCTGCAGCAATTGGCAGACCAGGTCGCCCAGGAAGTCGACGCCAGCGAATCCCGTGGCTATATCACTGACAAGGCCGCACAGCTGCTGCGTGAAGCAGGCGTGATCCGCATGTTGCAACCCAAAGATTTCGGTGGCGACGAAGCACACCCACGCGAGTTCTACGAAGTGCTGATGGAGCTGACCGCGCGCGCTCCTTCAATCGGCTGGGTCAGCGGTGTGGTTGGTGTACACCCCTTTGAATTCGCACAGGCTGACCGCCGCGTGCAGGAAGAAGTCTGGTCTGAAGACAAGGACACCTGGATTGCCTCTCCCTACGCTTTCATTGGTCGTGCCAAGCGCGTGGAAGGCGGCTTTATCCTGAATGGTCAGTGGCCCTTCTCCTCGGGCACTGACCATTGCGACTGGGTGGTGCTGGGTGGCCGCGCCGAAGTGGAAGGCGGCGCCGAAAACGAATTCGTGGAAATGCGCCACTTCATCCTGCCCCGCAAGGACTACCAGATCCTGCAGGATTCCTGGCAAGTCATGGGCCTGTGCGGCACTGGCAGCAAGGACGTGGTCGTGAAGGACGCCTTCGTTCCTGAGTACCGCACCCTGACAGTCAGCGGCCTGAACGCACGCGAGTACGCCAGCAAGAACCGTCCAGGCAGCGCCCTGTACCAGGTGCCCTTCGACCTGCTGTTCCCTGGCGCGATTGCCGCAGCCACCATCGGGATTGCAGACGGCGTCGTGCGTCAGTTCTCGGATTATTCGCGCGACCGTGTCTCCCGCATGGGCGTCAAGGCCACGCAGAACCCCTACCACATGTCCGCCCTGGGCGCCGCCATTGCCGACATCGATGCAGCCAAGCTGCAGGTGCTGACCGACATCACCCACGCCTATGAAGTGGCACAACGCGGCGAGCGCGTCACCGATGCCATGCAGGCCCGTGCACGTGTGCACCAGGTGCGTGCCGTTCACCGTGCTGCCAATGCTGCATCCAGCGTGTTCAAGAGCGCTGGTGGCAATGCCAACCGCCTCTCCAACCCCATCCAGCGCCAGTGGCGTGACCTGTCGGTCGCCATGGGCCACGCATGCAATGTGGAAGATCCTGTGTACGCAGCGTTCGCAGGCTCTCTGTACGGCATCCCCAAACCAGCCGGCGTGATTATTTAAGTTCACACCGCCATCCTCCACGCAGGGTGTGGTGCACACCACCCCTGCGCGGATGCATTTGATTGCCTAGAGTCCTCTGAACATGGAAAACATTCAAAGCCACATCGACAGCGACCAGTTTCGTGCGGTGCTTGGCAACTACCCCACCGGTGTGGCTGTTGTCACAGGCCTCGATGCATCTGGTGAACCCCTGGGAATGGTCGTTGGAACCTTTACCTCGGTTTCACTCAACCCTCCGCTGGTCGCTTTTCTGCCCATGAAGACCTCGCGCACATTCAACATGCTGCGCGAAGCTTCGGATCGTTTCTGCATCAATATTCTGGCTGCAGACCAGGAAAACATTTGCCGCAATCTGGCTGCCCCGGGCGAGCGCAAGTTTGATGCTGTGAAGTGGCACCCCAGCCCACTGGGCAACCCCATCATCGATGGTGTGGTGGCCTGGATTGACTGTACCTATGCCAACGTTGTGGATGGCGGCGACCACTTCATCGTGCTGGGTGCAGTGGAGCATCTGGACCTGCAGCGCGATGCTCTGCCTCTACTGTTCTTCCAACGTGGCTATGGCCGTTTTTCCACAGGCCCTCTGATGCTGGGCAATGATCGCGACGTGCTCCAGGCAGTACGCCTTGCAGAGCAGGCCCGCGAAGAAATTGAAACCCTTGCGCAGGAGCTGGAAGTGGGCTGCAGCATCGTAGCTGCCGCTGGCTCAGACTCCATTTATGTAGCTGTGGCAGACCATTCGGCAGCGCAGCGTGGCAATAACCGCCTGGGTGTGCGTGCGCCATTGATTCCTCCGCTGGGTGCTCTGTTCATTGACAGCAGCAATGCCATTTCTGAATCGGCCTGGCTGTCTCGTCTGGGCAAGTGCAGCCCTGAAACCCGTGCCCGTGCACAAGAGCAGCTGCAGCGCGTACGCCAGCGTGGCTGGTCCATCTCCCTGATGGGTGCTCCAGCACACGAGCTGGAAAATGCCCTGGAGCTGTATTCCTGCCCCCACCGTACCCCGGAACAAGAGCGCCGCTTTCTGGCAACGGTTGCGAACATGTTCGAGATGCATGAGCCCGAACACATCGAGCACGCACAAACCTACGATGTGCTGCACCTGACTGTGCCGATCAAACATGCCAATGGTGAAACGCTGCTGGCACTGCGTCTGAGCGAGCTGCCACCCGCAATGTCTGGCGAACAGGTGTACGCCTATTTGCAGAAGCTGCAAAACATTGCAGCACGCGTGGAAGCCAGGATTTCTGGTCTTTCGGAATGATCCACAGCGCTTTCGCAGTCTCAAGACTTGCCGTGCAGCGCCAAGGTATGGAGTGATGGCATGGATATTTGTCAACTACGCAGCTTTGTAGCTGTTGCAGAGGCAGGCAGCTACATCAAAGCCGCAGATCTGCTCAACACGCCACAGCCCACATTGAGCCGGCAGGTGCGCACCCTGGAAGTAGAGCTGCGCGCCTGCCTGTTCCACAGACATGGCCGCGGCGTGCGCCTGACTGACAAGGGCTCCAACTTTCTGGAATATGCACGCTCAGTGCTGCATACGGTTGACGCAGCCATTCTTTCGGTCAGAGACAGCGAGTCTGTGTTTACAGGACAGCTGGTCATTGGCCTGACGCCCAGCATTGGCCGGATTCTGATTCCCAGCCTGATGCCGCTGCTCAAGAGCCAGTTTCCTCTGGCATCCATCCGGCTGACCGAGGGGCTTTCCGGTGCCCTGTATGAAAAGGTCTTGCTGGGCCAGCTCGACTTTGCGCTGGTACTCAGCCCCGCCAGTTCTCCGCACCTGTCGATAGAGCCCCTGGCCACTGAACAGCTCTACCTGATAGGCCCGCCAACCGAAAATTCCAGCGATGACATTCTTTTAAAAGATGCCGTCAATCTGCCATTAATTCTCCCCCACAGTAATCAATGGACACGACCAGCCATTGAAACTGCTGCCGCCAAGCTGGGGTTGAATCTGCGCATTGAACTGGAAATTGACTCTACCGCTTCCACTACCGAAATTGTTTCCAGCGGCGGCGGTTATTCCATCATGCCAGGCAGCCTGCAGCAATTGAAATCCTACCCAGCGCTTTCATGGCGAAAAATCGTGAATCCTTCGTTAGAGGCCACGATCAGCATGATTTCCTCCACACGCCAGCCAC
>JAEZZU010000283.1 GCA_023418355.1 Pseudomonadota bacterium
GTTCCCGAAGCCATGTGGAACATCGTGCCCATTAATTTCGTTCTCGAATAAACAGTTACTCAGGAGTTTTCATGGAATCCCAATTCGGCATTGCCCACGTCTGGGCGCAAGGCGACTTTGTCACCCGTGGCGTGGCCATCTTGCTGCTGCTCATGTCCGTGGCATCGTGGGTAGTCATCATCGTCAAGGCCCTGGGTCTGATGAAGTACAAGAAGTACGCCAATGAATCCAAGGACTTCTGGCACAGCGAAGACTTTGGCAGCGGCCTGACCAAACTCAGCAGCGATCCCGCCAACCCTTTCCGCTATCTGGCACTGGAAGGCCGTGAAGCCATTGCCCACCACCGCAAGACCAGCGCACACCTGCATGACACGCTGGATGTGTCTGACTGGGTCACCCGCTGCCTGCGCAACGGCATCAACGAGTTCACATCGCGCATGCAGGCAGGTCTGGCGATTCTGGCCTCCGTCGGCTCCACCGCACCCTTCGTCGGTCTGTTTGGCACGGTCTGGGGCATCTACCACGCCCTGATCGTGATCGGCACATCCGGCCAAGCCTCCATCGACAAGGTGGCTGGCCCCATTGGCGAAGCGCTGATCATGACCGCCTTCGGTCTGGCCGTGGCCATTCCCGCCGTGCTGGGCTACAACGCCATCGTGCGCGGCAACAAGGGCGTGCTGAACACCCTCAACAGCTTTGCCCACGACCTGCACGCCTACTTTGTGACCGGCGCCCGCCTGACGGTAGACACCACAGGCGCCAACCCTGACAGCAAAGTACTCTCCATGAAGAAAGGCGCCTAAGCCATGTCTTTCGGCACCCAAGACGACAACGATGAAGTCATGAACGAAATCAACATGACGCCCCTGGTGGACGTTATGCTGGTGCTGCTCATCGTCTTCATCATCACCGTGCCCGTGATGAAGCACGCGGTCAACGTGGACCTGCCGCGCGCTTCGAACGAGCCAGAAGTGGTCAAGCCCCAGAACATCAGTCTGAGCATTGATGCCCAGGGCCAGTACCACTGGAACAAGGAAGCCATCAGCGATGAGCAGCTGGTCGAGCGCCTGCAGGCCGAAGCCGCCAAGGACCCTCAGCCAGATCTGCACATCCACGGCGACAAGGAAGTGCGCTACGAACGTGTAGCCAAGGCCATGGCTGCCGCACAGACCTCTGGCATCCGCAAGATCGGCTTCATCACCGAGCCTGAAAAATAAGCGCGGCTACCGCACTCCTGAACCGCCACCAGCCCTGCACGCCTTGCGCCTGCAGGGCTTTTTCATTGCTGAGCTTCTCTTAAAAAAATAGCTGCTTGCGCTTGAATTTTCTTGTTTTCAAATACTTTTATATTTCAAACCATTGATAAACAAGCGCAAGCAGCTCACTTTTTAATGGCGGATTCAAGACCCAAGTGCAACACCCCTAGGTTTAATGAACGAGGGTGGAGTGTTGGGGTGAGTTGATTAACAACTCACGGTACACGGACAGCGGCGATCGTACCCCAAGTCCCTTGCGAGGGCGGTTGTTGATTTCATCGGCAATCGCATCCAACTGCTCTTGGCTGTAGATGCTCAAGTCCGTGCCTTTGGGCAGGTACTGCCTCACAAGGCCATTGGTGTTTTCGTTGGAGCCTCGCTGCCAAGGGCTGTGTGGGTCACAGAAGTACACCGCCATACCCGTGTTCTGGGTGAGTTGTTTGTGTAGCGCCATTTCTTTGCCTTGGTCGTACGTCATGCTTTGGCGCATGGGCTGGGCAATGCCAAGCAGCTTGTCCGTGAAGGCTTGCATGACGTTGACTGCACTGGCCGGCTGGAACTCAGGGAGTTTGACCAGCATGAGCAAGCGGCTCGTGCGCTCGACCAAGGTTCCCACAGCTCTGGCGTTGCCAGCGCCCTTGATGAGGTCTCCTTCCCAGTGCCCTGGGAACTGGCGGGCTTCAATCTCGGGCGGGCGCATATGGATGCTGAGCATGTCCGAGATCTGGCCACGGCGGTCTTTGCCCTTGCTGCGAGGCAAGCGTTTGTTCTTCGCTTGGCGCAACGCTGCGATCAACTCTTTGCGCAACTCGCCCACTGGCTGAGCATAGATGCAGTTGTAGATGGTTTCGTGTGACACGCGTAGCTCATGGCCTTTGGGATACAGGTGGGACAGTGTCAACGCAATTTGCTCAGGTGACCAGCGACAGCGCAAGAAATGAACGACCAATTGCCATAGAAGGCTTTGCGGATGCAGCTTGGGCTGAGGTCTTGCGCAGCGCCTTCTTTGTTCGCTGCGCTGCTGAGCGCGTGTGCTTGCATATCCTTGCCCAGACACGCTGTTACGAGCAATCTCTCGACTGATGGTGCTGGTACAGCGGCCTAATACTCGAGCAATGCCACGTACGCTATAGCGCTGCTGTAGCAAGCTGGCGATGGTGAGGCGATCTTCGGGTTGGAGTTGGCTGTATGGCGAACGACTTGCAGACATCTGCTGACCTTAACAGTTGCAGGTGTTGCAGTTCAGATTCGAATCCGCCAATAAAACACTGTCAGAGTTATGGACTAAAAAAAGCTTGCACTTCAAATAAGAATCGTTATCATTAACAACATTCAACGCCATCACTGTTTCACACCATGCAAGTCACACTTCCCCTCCCAAGCACA
>JAEZZU010000301.1 GCA_023418355.1 Pseudomonadota bacterium
GGATCTGTTTTGAGAGAGGTTGAAGAAGAATGAACCGCAAGATTCGGGTGATTGTGGTGGACGACTCTGCACTGGTGCGCAGTCTGCTCGCTGAAATCATCAATCGCCAGCCTGACATGGAGTGCATCGGGACGGCCAACGATCCCTTGATCGCGCGCGAGATGATTCGCGAAAAGAATCCTGACGTGATCACACTGGACGTCGAAATGCCCAAGATGGACGGCATCGACTTCCTGGGCCGCATCATGCGCCTGCGCCCCATGCCCGTGCTCATGATCTCCACCCTGACCGAACGTGGCGCTGAAGTGACCATGCGCGCGCTGGAGCTGGGCGCCGTGGACTTTGTGGCCAAGCCCCGTGTAGGCGTGGCCAACGGTCTGCAGCAGCTGTCGACGGAAATCGTGGACAAGATCCGCATTGCTGCTTCGGCCCATGTGCATCGCATGGTTCGCCCCGCTGCCGCTGCCGCTGCCGCTGCGCCTGCAGCCGGTGGTGCGACTGCAGCGGCACCTGCCAAACCTGCGGTCAGCAGTGCCAGTCTGCTGGGCAAGCTCTCGACCGAAAAGCTCATCGCCATCGGCGCCTCGACCGGTGGCACCGAAGCCATCAAGGAAGTGCTGGTTCACATGCCTGCCGATGCGCCGGCCATCGTCATCACCCAGCACATGCCCCCCGGATTTACCACCAGCTTTGCCGCACGCCTGAACAGCCTGTGCCAGATCACGGTGAAAGAAGCTGTCAATGGCGAGCGTATCCTGCCCGGCCACGCCTATATCGCGCCGGGCGGCAAGCAGTTCTCGATTTCGCGCAGTGGTGCCAACTATGTGGCTGTGGTCGATGAGCAGGCGCCCCCTGTGAATCGCCACAAGCCTTCGGTGGAAGTGCTGTTCAAGTCCGTGGCGCAGTTCGCTGGCCGCAATGCCTTTGGCATCATGCTCACCGGCATGGGGGCAGATGGCGCTGTCGCCATGCGCGAGATGAAAGACGCCGGCAGCTACAACTACGTGCAGGATGAAGCCAGCTGCATCGTCTTTGGCATGCCCCGCGAAGCCATTGCCCACGGTGCTGCGCATGAGGTGCTGCCGCTGAGCCAGATCGCTCCTGCTGTACTGGCCAAGCTGCGCGCTTCGCCCGACGTGCGCCACCGCATCTAAACATTCAATAAAAAAAGGAGCTGCTTGCGCTCTTGAAATAAGGATTTCAGGTAGTTTTCTATCTGAAACCCTTGTATTTCAAGCGCAAGCAGCTCCTTTTTTATGTGTCAGCGCTTAGCTGGAGAGCAATTCCCAGCGCTCCAGTGCATTCATCAGCGCTTCTTCAATTTCGCCATCACGCGCATGCAGCTGCATGGCACGGGCGTTGTCGCGGGCATAAATCGTCGGGTCTTCCAGCTCCTTGCGGATGGCGGCCTGCTCTGCTTCCAGCGCCGAGATCATGTCCGGCAGCTGCTCCAGCTCGCGCTGCTCCTTGTAGCTGAGCTTGCGCTTGGCACCCGGCAGTACTGCCTTGTCCTTGGGTGCTTCTTCCTTGGCCGGTGCGGCTGGCTTGGCAGCGCTGCTCTTGGCGGCCTGCTCTGCCAGTTCACGGCTGCGCTGCGACTGGGTCAGCCAGTCCTGCACGCTGCCTTCGTACTCGCGCCACAGGCCATTGCCTTCGGCGGCAATGATGCTGGTGACCACGTTGTCCAGGAAGGTACGGTCGTGGCTGACCAGAAACACCGTGCCGTCGTACTGCTGCAAAAGGTCTTCCAGCAATTCCAGGGTGTCAATATCGAGGTCGTTGGTTGGCTCGTCCAAGACCAGCACATTGGCAGGGCGTGCAAACAGGCGTGCCAGCAGCAGACGGTTGCGCTCACCACCGGAGAGCGATCGCACGGGTGAATGCGCACGGGCAGGCGAGAACAGAAAATCCTGCAAATAACTTTTCACATGTTTCTTGTTGCTGCCAATTTCGATCCACTCGCTGCCGGGGCTGATGAAGTCCTCCAGCGTGGCATCCATGTCGATCTGGTGGCGCATCTGGTCAAAGTAGGCCACCTGCAGGTTGTTGCCACGGCGGATGCTGCCCGTATCGGCTTCCAGCTCTCCCAGAATCATCTTGAGCAGCGTGGTCTTGCCTGCGCCATTGGGGCCAATCAGGCCGACCTTGTCGCCACGCAGCACCGTGCCCGTAAAGTTCTTGACGATGGTCTTGTCGCCAAAGGATTTGGAGACATTCGTCAGCTCCGCCACGATCTTGCCCTGGTAGCTGCTGTCTCTGCCGGAATCAATGTCCAGCTTCACACTGCCCAGCGCTTCCCGGCGAGCAGCACGGCTGGCCCGCAGGTCTTTCAGGCGTTCAATGCGGCTCACACTGCGGGTGCGACGCGCTTCCACGCCCTTGCGAATCCACACTTCTTCCTGTGCCAGCAGCTTGTCGGCCTTGGCGTTGATCACGGCTTCCTGCTGCAGCTGTTCTTCCTTTTGCAGCATGTACTGGGCAAAGTTGCCGGGGTAGCTGCGCAGCTGGCCGCGGTCCAGCTCCACAATGCGGGTGGCAATGCGGTCCAGGAACGCCCGGTCGTGGGTGATGGTCACCACGCTGCCCTTGAAGTCCAGCAGCAGTTCTTCCAGCCAGGCAATGGAATCCAGGTCCAGGTGGTTGGTGGGTTCGTCGAGCAGCAGCACATCCGGCTTGGTCACCAGCGCCTGCGCCAGGGCCACGCGCTTGCGGGTGCCGCCGGAGAGCTTGCCCACCGTCGCCTGTGCATCCAGGTGCAGGCGCTGCAGCGTCTCTTCCACGCGCTGCTCCCAGTTCCAGGCATCCTGCGCTTCAATCTGCGACTGCAGCGCATCCAGATCCACGCCTTCTGCGCCAGACAGATACTGCTCCCGCAGCTTGGCAATCTCTGCCAGGCCCTCGGCAGCCGCCTGAAACACCGTGTGCTCGGGCTTCAGATCAGGCTCCTGCGGAACATAGGCAATGCGAATGCCGTTTTGCACCTGCAGGCTGCCATCGTCTGTATGGGCAAGCCCACCCAGAATTTTCAGCAGCGAAGACTTGCCGGCGCCATTGCGCCCAATCAGTCCTACGCGCTCGTTGCTTTCCAGCGCAAAGCTGGCGTGGTCCAGCAAGGCCACATGCCCAAATGCAAGCTGGGCGTCCAATAAAGTAATCAATGCCATGGTGGCTGCATTATCCAAGGCAGCGCATAGCGCTGCCTCAGCCGAAGCCATCTTGATGGCTGCGGCTGAAAAGCTTTTTTCCAAAACAGCTGCAAAACGGTGCTATAGTTCGCACCCTTGCTAGTGCAGAGCAGCTTCTTGCTGCCAGTTCTTGAAAAGTTCTTTGCAGAAATTTCTGCAAGACACCAAAAACTGATGTACAATGCAGACTTCGCTGATCGCAACACGCAGTCAGCGACGCAAAAAGAAATTTTTAAATTCTTTTTGCAAGCACCAAAAAATGGTGCTACAATGCAAGGCTTCGCTGATCGCAGCGAACGAAACTTGAAGAGATTGATCTTCAAGACATCTTTAACAAGATACAGCCGATAAGCGTGGGCGTTTGAAGGCGAATTGCCAAATCAAACGCTCATGAGAATAGAAGTGAAGTTCACTTCAATTCCGTTTTTATGAGTGGGTCGCAAGACCTTAA
>JAEZZU010000365.1 GCA_023418355.1 Pseudomonadota bacterium
GGCTTCAACCAAACCCGCTAAGCAAGCTATGAAAATCGCTCAAGAAATCCGCGTTGGCAACGTGATCATGTACGGCAAGGACCCCATGATCGTTCTGAAGACTGAATACGCTCGTGGCGGCCGTGGTGCCGCAACCGTGCGCATGAAGCTGAAGTCGCTGATCGGCAACTTCGGTACAGAAAACGTGTTCAAGGCCGACGACAAGATCGACAACGTGATCTTGGACAAGAAGGAGTGCACTTACTCCTACTTCGCAGACCCCATGTACGTGTGGATGGACTCCGAGTACAACCAGTACGAAGTGGAAGCTTCCAACATGGGCGACGCCATCAACTACCTGGAAGACGGCATGGAAGCCGAAGTGGTGTTCTACGACGGCAAGGCCATCTCGGTGGAACTGCCCACCACCATCGTGCGCGAAATCACCTGGACTGAGCCTGCAGTCAAGGGCGACACATCCGGCAAGGTGATGAAGCCTGCCAAGATCGCTACTGGCTTCGAAGTGGCTGTGCCTCTGTTCGTGGACCAGGGCGACAAGATCGAAATCGACACACGTACTGGCGAATACCGCAAGCGCGTGTAATGCGTGTTGCGGGATGTAACCGCAACCCATCGCAGCAAAGGCTTCCAACTGGAAGCCTTTTCTTTTTTCTGCTTCTGAAAAAAGAGCGTCTTGCGCTGATCAATCAAGCCATTGCAATACAAAGCATTTTCAATCGCTGAATTTGCAAGCGCCAGAAGCTCTTGTATTCATAGCGCTTCAGAGACCGCCGCCATCCACCCCCACAGCATTGGCACATCGTTTGCGTTAACCCAGACACCCCAAAGGTTGCACCTGTACAGAGGCAGGTAAACCCTGATACCCAGCACAGGTTGCACCTTCCAGAATCGCTGCACTTCGAAAGGGTACTGTGGTTATGGCGACGACAACGATTGGCATCAAGGTGGATGAACGCATGCGTGACAGGCTCAAGGCTGCTGCACAGCGCCTGGGCTGCACCCCACACTGGCTGCACAAGCAGGCACTGCACTGCTACCTGGAAGCCATCGAACAGGGCAAACCGCTGCCCGAGCTGGAGTACCTGGGTGCTACCACTGCCCTGAAAGAGGTAGAACCTGAAGCCTTTGGCGAAGCGGCACAGCCCTACACCCCGTTCTATGCACTGGCGCAGGATGTGCAGCCTCAGAGCGTGCTGCGCGCTGCCATCACTGCGGCCTACCGCCGCCCGGAAACCGAATGCCTGCCGCTGCTGATGGATCCGGCCACCAGCCCCCATCCTGAAGCCGTCGAGCAGCTGGCAACACGCCTGGTGCAAGCCCTGCGCGACAAGCGCCACAAGAAAACCGCCGGTGTAGAAGCACTGGTACAGGAGTACTCACTCTCCAGTCAGGAAGGTGTGGCACTGATGTGTCTGGCCGAGGCCCTGCTGCGAATTCCGGACCGTGCCACGCGCGACGCACTGATCCGCGACAAGGTCAGCAAGGGCGACTGGAAGTCGCACACCGACTCCCCTTCCCTGTTTGTGAACGCCGCCACCTGGGGGCTGATGATTACCGGCAAGCTGGTCAGCGTGCACAGCGAACAGAAACTGGGCAACGCCCTCACCCGTCTGATTGCCAAGGGCGGTGAACCGCTGATTCGCCAGGGCGTGAACACCGCCATGCGCATGATGGGCGAGCAGTTCGTAACTGGCCAGACCATTGCTGCGGCGCTGGCCAACAGCCGCAAGTTCGAGGACAAGGGCTTTCGCTACTCCTACGACATGCTGGGCGAAGCCGCGACCACCGAGGAAGACGCGCTGCGCTATCTGCAGTCCTACGAACAGGCCATCCATGCGATTGGTCAGGCCTCGCAGGGCCGAGGCATCTACGAAGGCCCGGGCATTTCCATCAAACTCTCGGCCCTGCACCCGCGCTACAGCCGCGCCCAGCGCGAGCGCGTCATGCACGAGCTCTACCCACGCCTGCTGCGGCTGGCCGAGCTGGCACGCCAGTACGACATCGGGCTGAACATTGATGCGGAAGAAGCCGATCGCCTGGACATCTCGCTGGACCTGCTGGAGCAGCTGTGCTTTGCGCCCACGCTCACCGGCTGGAACGGCATTGGCTTTGTGGTGCAGGCCTACCAGCGCCGCGCCTTCTTTGTGCTCGACTGGCTGATTGATCTGGCACGCCGCAGCAAGCACCGCCTGATGGTGCGCCTGGTCAAGGGCGCGTACTGGGACACGGAAATCAAGCGCGCCCAGGTCGATGGGCTGGAGGACTACCCCGTCTTCACGCGCAAGCTGCACACCGATGTGTCCTACCTCGCCTGCGCGCGCAAGCTGCTCGATGCGCCCGAGGCCATCTACCCGCAGTTCGCTACCCACAACGCCCACACGCTGGCCAGCATCTACCACATGGCGGGCAATAACTACTACCGCGGCCAATATGAGTTCCAGTGCCTGCACGGCATGGGCGAAGGGCTGTATGAGGAAGTGGTGGGCGATGTGGCACAAGGCAAGCTGGCGCGTCCCTGCCGCATCTACGCCCCCGTGGGCACGCACGAAACCCTGCTGGCCTATCTGGTGCGCCGCCTGCTGGAAAACGGTGCGAACAGCTCCTTTGTGCATCAGATTGGCGACGACAGCGTGCCCATTGCCCAGCTGGTGGCTGACCCTGTGGTTGCCGCCAGGGCCCTCACGCCGCTGGGCCGCCCGCATGACCGCATTCCGAGCCCGG
>JAEZZU010000370.1 GCA_023418355.1 Pseudomonadota bacterium
GAGTAGGTCAGCGTGCCATCCGGGTTCGTGGCGCGCCACATGAGGCCCTGCATCACACCCGAAATCCACATCGACGCGATGTAGAGAACGATGCCAATTGTCGCGATCCAGAAGTGAGCGTTGATCAGGCCGACCGAATACATCTGCGTCCTGCCGTACATGCGCGGCAGCAGGTAGTACATCGAGCCGATCGTGATCATCGCGACCCAGCCGAGCGCGCCGGAGTGCACGTGGCCAACGGTCCAGTCCGTGTAATGGGAAAGCGCATTGACCGTTTTGATCGACATCATCGGACCCTCGAAGGTCGACATGCCGTAAAACGACAGCGCGGTAATGAGGAACTTCAGGATCGGGTCGGTGCGCAGCTTATGCCAGGCTCCCGACAAGGTCATGATGCCGTTGATCATGCCACCCCAGGAAGGAGCCAGCAGAATCAGCGAGAACACCATGCCGACAGACTGGGTCCAGTCAGGCAAGGCGGTGTAGTGCAGGTGGTGAGGACCTGCCCACATGTAAGTGAAGATCAGTGCCCAGAAGTGCACGATCGACAGGCGATACGAATACACAGGACGGCCTGCCTGCTTGGGCACGAAGTAGTACATCATGCCCAGGAAGCCCGCGGTCAGGAAGAAGCCCACCGCATTGTGGCCGTACCACCATTGCACCATGGCATCCTGCACACCAGCGTAGGCCGAGTAGCTCTTCATCCAGCCAGCAGGAATTTCTGCGCTGTTGACGATGTGCAGCAGGGCCACGGCAATGATGAAGGCACCAAAGAACCAGTTGGCAACATAGATGTGCTTGACCTTGCGGGTGCCGATCGTGCCAAAGAACACGATGGCATAGCTCACCCAGACCAGAGCAATCAGGATGTCGATAGGCCACTCCAGCTCGGCGTATTCCTTACCGGTGGTGTAACCCAGTGGCAAGGAAATGGCTGCAGCCACGATCACCAGCTGCCATCCCCAGAAGGTGAACGCAGCAAGCTTGGGCAAGAACAACGTGGTCTGGCAGGTACGCTGCACCACGTAGTAACTGGTTGCGAACAAGGCGCTGCCGCCGAACGCAAAAATCACCGCATTGGTGTGCAATGGACGCAGACGTCCAAAGCTGAGCCACGGAACCCCGAAGTTGAGCTCCGGCCAGGCCAGCTGGGCGGCGATAAAAACGCCAACCAGCATGCCGACCACCCCCCACACAACGGCCATGATTGAAAACTGCCGCACTACGGTGTCACTGTAGTATGCAGTGCTGTTTTTTAGAGTATCCATCGGGCACCTCTTAATATGCAGTCGAGAGTGTTTACTGTTATGGTTTCCACGTTGTTGACAAACATCAATCGTCTCTAAGAATGCGTTCCGCCTCCTGGTCGACGCTTTCAAACTGTCCGCGGTAAATCGCCCACCAGAGCCCGCCAGCAATGACTAGCACCAGTACCACGGACAACGGAATCAAAAGATAAAGAATGTCCACAAAATCCTCTCTTCAAGCCGCTGCGGCAACAGGCTCTGGCGCTTGCTGAACCAGCGCTGCTGATGGCGGCGAAAGCTCCAGCTTCACCGGTCTGGCCAGGCGCGCCGCATTGAGCACCACCAGCAAGGAACTCAAGGCCATCCCCAGCCCAGCCAGCCATGCAGGCATCCAGCCAACCATCGCCAGGGGAATGCAAACCGCGTTGTACAAAGCCGAGCCCAGCAGATTCTGGCGAACAATGCGAAGCGTCTTGCGAGACAGCAAGACGGTCTTTTGCACGAATTCCAGGTTGTCACTCAACACGACAAAATCAGCGCGCGATTGCGCAAGAGGCACCGCTTTGCCAAACGCAAAAGAGACGTCCGAGCCGGCCAGCACGGGGCCGTCATTCAGGCCATCTCCCACCATGCACAGCTTGCGGCCTTCACGTTGCGCAGATTGAATGGCATCTAGTTTGGCCTGCGGAGAGCATTCAGCGCGATAGTGAGTAATACCCAGTTGCTTGGCAATCCCCTCGACGGCCTGCGCACTGTCTCCCGAGAGCAGCTGCACCTCAACGCCTCTTGACTGCAGCAGGCTGATCACGCGTGCAGCTTCACTGCGCACACCTTCATTGAGTTCAAAAAAAGCCAGCGGCTGGATGTCACCAGTCGCCTGCTCTCTGGCCAGATACACCGCTTGCGCATCGCTTTGCAAGGCCTGCGTGGTGGCGAATCTGGCAGAGCCCAGACGCACCGTCCACACATCGCCATCCGCACCCTCACCCAGTGCCCGCACCTGTGCTCGCAACCCCTGGCCACTGATTTCTTCGCACGTGAGTACTTCCCAGCGTGAGGCCCATGCCTGACCAAAACCAGCTACGGCTCTGGAAACAGGATGGCGCGACTGCGCAGCGACAGCTGCCGCCAGCCCTTTGCAGGCCAGCATCTGCGATGCATCCTGCAGCTCCATGCGCGAGACCTGCATGCCATCGCGCGTCAGGGTGCCGGTCTTGTCAAACACCAGCGTATCCACAGCAGCCAGGCTCTCGATGCCTTGCAGATTGCGCACCAGCACGCCATGCCGCGCCAAAGTGCCCGCAGCCGTCAGCAAGGCCACCGGCGTCGCCAGAGACAGGGCGCATGGACAGGTCACGATCAACACGGCCGCCGCAATCATCAATGCCTGTCCGGGATCGCTGCTCCACCAGTACATGGCCGATGCGCCTGCCAGCAAAAGAACCACCACCAGAAAAGGCGCTGCCACCTTATCCGCCAGCTGGGCCAAGCGGGGTTTCTGAGTGGAGGCACTTTCCATCAGATCCACGATCTGCGCGAATTTTGTCTCTGTGCCGAGCTGTTCCACCCGTACCTCTACAGGTGCAGACAGGTTGTAGCTGCCTGCGATTACCCGCTCCCCCACGGCACGAGAAACAGGACGTGACTCACCAGTCAACAATGCTTCGTCAGCCTGTGTGCGTCCCGTGAGAATGACACCGTCTGCGGGAAAATCCTCACCAGGCAGCACACGCACGACGTCTCCCACAGCATTGCGGCGCAGCGCAACCCGCTCAAATTTCCCATCTTGGCCACGCTTTTCTATGCTGTCTGGCAGGCGATTCAGCACGGCGTCCAGCGCGCCAGCCGTGCGATCACGCAAGCGGATTTCCAGCCATCTGCCTGTGAGCAGGAAACAGACAAACATGGTCAGGGAGTCATAAAACACTTCCTGACCAAAAATACCCTGCGGATCGAACGTGCCAATCGTGCTGACAATGAAGGTGATCAGCATGCCCAGCGCCACAGGCAAGTCCATGCTGACGCGACGGTGCTTCAAATCGCGCCATGCCCCGCTGAAGAAAGGGCCGCACGCAAAAATCAGCATAGGGATGCAAATGACCCAGGACGCCCAGCGCAGCAGGCGCTCATATTCCATGACCAAGTCACCGGGTTGCGCCTCGTAAGCGGGCCACGCGTACATCATGACCTGCATCATGCAAAGCGCAGCAAGCAGCCAGCGCCATAAAGCCTTGCGGTGCTGTGCAACGCGCAGTTCCCGTGCCTGTGCATCTCTGGCTGGCACCGCCTTGTAGCCAGCCTTGTTCACCGCTGCCATCCATGCCGATGGCTTCACCTGATCGGGCGCCCAGACTACCTTGGCACGGCGTGCGGCTGCGCTGACTTCTACCCTCAGCACACCGGGAACAGCGCGCAGTGCGTCTTCAATCGTAAGCGCACAGGTGGAGCAGTACATGCCCTCCAGCGCGATCTGCGAGTCCCAGGCCTGAGCCGTAGTGCTATCTCCTGCCACAGTCCCCAGAGGCTTGCCAAAGCTCTCCCACTCCGCAGGATCATCAAGCAGGCTCAGCTCATTGTCAGATGTTTGGAGATTTGCATGCAATGCACTCTTCTCCGGCGCATTCAGCACCTGTGAAGGGTCTTGGGACATAGGCCGAGATTATCTACGAATTCCCCCAGAAACTTTGACTTGAATCAAGACTAAACTGATCGCGCAATTTATGCTAGAAATTAATTCTCTTCCCCGCATCCAATAAATTGGAGATACCTATGTACGAACGCATTCTGGTCGCCACCGACGGCTCACCTTTATCTGAAAAAGCTGTGAGCCATGCAATGGATCTGGCCAAATTATCTGGTGCGGCTTTGGTCGCTGTAAAAGTGATCCCTCGCTATCCCCGCAGCTATCTGGAAGGTGGCGCAACCGTTGATTTATCGGAAATCAAGCGCATTGAGGCCCAATGGACTGAGCAGGCACAGGCTGTGCTGAACAAAATCAAGGCTGAAGGCAAGGCACAGGGTGTGACAGTGAAAACCAGTATTGCCAAATCGGACCTGATTGCTGAATCCATCATTGCAGCTGCCGAAAAGCAAAAAGCGGATTTGATCGTCATGGCCTCACATGGCCGCAAAGGCATCAAGCGCCTGCTGCTGGGCAGCGAAACTCAGCATGTGCTTACTCACTCCAAAGTCCCCGTTCTGGTGTTGCGTTAATACCTTGTTGCAGTCAAAACAGCACGCAACAAAAAAAGGATCCTGCATGGATCCTTTTTTATTGCCTATTAAGACAAAAAGCCCATCGATTTTCTAAAAACGCGGTTTTCTTTTTTCCAGAAAAGCTGAAATACCCTCCTGATGCTCAACCGAAGCTGCGTAAGCATAGGGATCAGGCATGACTGTGCCTGCGGCGCAATACCGCATCGTCTGCTTATTCAGGCGCGCTGCCTGCGGAGCCAGGCTGGCAATACACTGCGCCAGCTGCACGACATGCTGCTCCAGAGACTGGGCGCAAACAGGAGCCGCACACCACCCCAGCGCAGCCATATCCTGTGCGGAGAAAACGGCTGCTTCCAGCAGCATGCGCCTGGCCGTATGTTCACCCACGGAGCGTGCAACCAACGCCAGCTCCCTGGGCGCCATGGGAAACCCGAGCTTGGCAATCGGCGCACCAAACTTGGCCTGCTCTGTCACCACACGGATATCGCTGCAGCATGCCATTTCCACACCCGCGCCCATGCAGGCACCTGTGATGGCTGCCACGACAGGCACATCGCAATCGAGCATGGCCTGCAAGCCGCCCCAGACATCTTCTTCATGAAAGCCTGCCAGCTGCTGGGCATCAAACCGAAAGCCCGGGTATTCCGAGATATCACCACCCGCGCAAAAAGCACCCCCCTGCCCCTTGAGCACCACGCAGCGCACGGCCGGGTTGTGCTGCAGCTGCAAAAACACGCTGCGCAGCTGTCGCCACATGCTGCGGGTCATGGCATTGAGCTTGTCGGGATTGGCAATTTCAACCAGCCAGATGCCTGTGGCATCACCCAGCGCTGCCTGCCATGGGATCGCAGTGACTTGTGCGCTCACGCGGCCCCCTCTGCGCGATCGCGCTGCAGGAAGTTTTTCATGCCCATGCCCTTGAGGCGCTGTGCCCACTCTAATGTGTCCTGATGCACAAAGCTGGCAAATGCATCGCCATAGACGCCTGCCCAGCTAATGCCCAGCCCCGCTAGCTCAGCCTGCAACTGCGCGTCATTCCCCATGCGGCGAAACACCTGCTCCATGGACTGCGCCCTTGCAGACGAAAGCTGGCTGGGGGCAAACATGCCATACCAGGTACCGCAATCCTGCAGCGCATGCACCCCCATCTCCTGCGCACAGGGCACATCAGGCAAGACACTGACACGCTCTGAGCCCGTCACCGCCAGGGCCTTGAGCCGACCGGAACGAATATGGGGCAGGCAGGAAATCAGCCCGTCGATCATCGTATCCACCGTGCCGTTGAGCAAATCCTGCAGCGCAGGGCCGGAGCCACGGAAGTGCACGAACTCAAAACGCAGGTCTTCCTGAAAACGCAGGATTTCCGACGCAATATGACTGGAAGACCCCACCCCGGCCGTACCCATGCGGTACTGCTTGGACTTGCGTGACATGTCCACCAGCCACTCCATGACCGTGCGTGAGCGCAGGCGGGCCGGATTCACTACCAGCACCTGCGGCACATTGGCCACCTTGACCAGGGGACGCAAATCTTCAATCAGGTCAAAGTCATCATCTTCGACCAGCGCACGTGCTGCTGCCAGGTGGCTGCCGCCAATAAACAGATGCTGCCCGTTGGCCTCCGCCTTGGCGGCAAAGCTGGCGCCCTGCAAGCCCCCTGCTCCGCCCAGATACTGCAGACGCAGGGGCTGCCCGGCATTGCGCTCAAAAGAGCGGGCCAGCATCTTGCCCAGAATGGCACTGCTGCCTCCGGCCGGGAAGGGCACGATCAGATGCACTGGCTCGGTCGGCCAGGCCGCACCTGATCGCTGCCCCGTCTTTGTCTGTGCCCACGCAGGTGAGGCCACTGACAAAGCTGCCATCCACTGCAGATATGCGCGCCGCTGCAACACCACTGATTCCTTTTCGTTGGGGGATTACCGATCTCTTCAGCCCTGAACCTGCTTGCGCTGGCCTGCCCACAGCCACATGGCTGCACCGCCCACAATCATGGGCACGCACAGCCACTGCCCCATGCTCATGCCCAGAGACAGAATGCCCAGATAGGCATCAGGCTCACGGAAATATTCGGCAATGAAGCGGAATACGCCATAGCCGAACACAAAGGCTGCCGCGACCTGACCGGGCTTGCGCTCCTTCTTGGCATAGCACCACAGCAGTATGAACAGCAGCAGCCCTTCCATCAGGAACTGGTAAATCTGCGAGGGGTGGCGCGGCAGCATGGAGCCACTTTGCGGGAACACCATGGCCCATGGCAGATCAGGGCTGGCAAAGCGCCCCCAAAGTTCGCCATTGATGAAGTTGCCAATGCGCCCAGCCGCCAGGCCTGTGGCCACGCAGGGGGCCACAAAATCCATGACCTGCAGCAGCGGACGTTTGCGCGTGCTGGCAAAAAACACCATGGCTGCAATCACGCCCAGCAAGCCACCGTGAAAGCTCATGCCGCCTTCCCAGACTGCGAATACTTCCAGCGGGTGGCTCAGGTAATACGCAGGCTTGTAGAACAGGCAATACCCCAGGCGCCCCCCCAGAATGACGCCGACCACACCATAGAACAGCAGGTCTTCAATATCGCGCCGCACCCAGGCCTGATCGCCTTGCAGGCGGTTGAACGGGGGGTGTTGCAGCCTACGTGTACCCAGCCACAGAAACAAACCAAACGCCGCCAGATAGGTCAGTCCATACCAGTGGATAGCAACAGGCCCCAACTGCAGGGCCACGGGATCAATGTGTGGGTACATCAGCATGGGCTGCATTGTGCCGCAGGCAGGCAGCCCCCAGCAGAGCATGGGAGACAAACGACGGCAGCAATCGCGAATGATTCTGCGTTTCGCATCCATGCAATTCGCGGTTCGAGGGCTTTCTTGCCCCTGCATTTGTCAGGCAGCCGCACATGCCCTGATACTGTGGCTGTTTTCACTTCTGCACCCATACAAAACCATGCAAGGCCATCCCGAAGTCATCGCCTGTCTGAATGAACTGCTGCGCGGCGAGCTGGCTGCTCGCGACCAGTACTTCATCCACTCCCGCCAGTACGAAGACCAGGGTTTCATGCGTCTGTACGAACGCATCAGCCACGAGATGGAAGAAGAAACCCAGCATGCCGACGTCATCCTGCGCCGCGTGCTGTTCCTGGGTGGAAAGCCAGACATGCGCCCACATGCCTTCACACCCGGCGACACGGTGGAAGACATGCTGCGCAAGGATCTGGCCGTGGAATACCAGGTGCGCGACAACCTGCGCGCTGCCATGGTGCTGTGCGAAAAGCATCACGACTTCCAGACCCGTGATCTGCTGCTGGCCCAGCTCAAGGACACCGAAGAAGACCACGCCTACTGGCTGGAGAAGCAGCTGAACCTGATCCAGATGCTGGGCCTGCCCAACTATCTGCAGGCGCAGATGGGCTCCGCAGCCTGAAGCCAGCCAAGCTCTTGACCCAGCAGAAGCGCCCACCATGGGCGCTTTTTGATTGCCGAACCTGCCTTACTGCCCGTCCGAAATACCGCGTGCCTGCACCAGCTGCTGCACATGCACCGTGGTCTGCTGCACCATGTGCTCCAGATCTGCTGCGCTGCCGCCCATGGGCGTGACGCCCTGCCTGGCCAGCTGTGCCTGCAGCTGCGGCTGCTGCAGTGCCGTGTTGGCCGCCTGGTTCAGGCGCTGCACGATGGCATCCGGCGTTCCAGCAGGCACCACCAGACCAAACCAGGTAATGGCCAGCTCGTTCAGCTGCGGATAGCCCAGCTCCCGGAGCGTTGGCACCTGTGGCAGATCTGGCAGACGCTGGTGCGCTGCCACGGCAAATGGCTGCAAGCGGCCAGCCTGGATGTGCGGTGCGGAAGAGGGATACTGGTCGCTCAGCACCTGGGTCTGCCCCGCCAGCACACTCTGCACCACAGGCCCCATCCCCTTGAAAGGGATGTGGCGCAGCTGCAGGCCCAGCTCCGCATTCAGGGCTTCCAGAATCACATGGCCAATGGAGCCTACGCCGGAGGAGCCCACCGTCCAGCTGTCACCAGCCTCACGGGCCTGCGCCACAAACTGCGCGAAGTCCTTCACCCCCATGCCTGGCACCATGGAAAACACGGAAGGGATGGACGCCAGGGGCAGCACCATTTTGAAGTCGCGCAGCGGCTGCACACGCGCTGTCTTGAGCACCACGGGGTTCACGGCCAGGGTGCTGATGGAGCCCAGCCCCAGCGTCAGCCCGTCAGGTGCAGCGTGGGCCACGGCCTCGGCCCCAATCATGCCGCCTGCACCGGCCTTGTTTTCCACGTATACAGTCTGGCCCAGCTGCTCCTGCAGGCCCTGGGCAAACAGGCGGGCGACGATGTCGGTCGAGCCGCCAGCCGCAAACGGCACCACCAGCCGCACAGGGCGCTGCGGATAGGCAGCCGTCTGCGCCGCCACCCAGCTGGGGCAGATCAGGGCACTGGCAGCCAGCGCACACCACGCGCGGCGACGAAACAGGATTGGCAAAGTCACAAGGCCCCCGGTACAGCAAATATTATGAAAAAGTGAGCTTTTAGCGCTTGTCTTATAAGGATTTGAGATAGTTTTGTATTTGAAACCTTTATAAATCCAGCGCTGGCAGCTCTTAAAAAAGAAGCTGCAATCCATGCAGCTTCCTCTTGGCCGCTACTATGCGCCATGAAAAAAGCCGCCTGCAAAGGCGGCCTTTTATACAGGTGGTGGTGCTCAGTCGTCCAGCTTGGACAGATCGCGTACCGCGCCGGTGTCTGCCGATGTCACCAGCTTGGCGTAGGCCTTCAGTGCAGCGGATACCTTGCGCGGACGTGGGTTGGCAGGCTTCCAGCCCTTGGCGTTCTGCGCTTCGCGGCGGCGTGCCAGTTCTTCGTCGCTGACCAGCACGTTGATGGTGCGGTTGGGAATGTCGATGCGGATGCGGTCACCGTTTTGCACCAGACCAATCGCACCACCAGCGGCCGCTTCAGGCGAGCAGTGGCCGATCGACAGGCCGGAGGTACCGCCAGAGAAGCGGCCATCGGTCAGCAGCGCGCAGGCCTTGCCCAAGCCCTTGGACTTGAGGTAGCTCGTGGGGTAGAGCATTTCCTGCATGCCGGGGCCGCCCTTGGGGCCCTCGTAGCGCACGATGACCACGTCACCAGCCACCACCTTGTCGTTAAGGATATGGTCCACAGCCTCGTCCTGCGACTCCACCACGTGGGCGGGGCCTTCGAACACCAGAATGGACTCGTCCACACCCGCAGACTTCACCACGCAGCCCTTTTCAGCAATATTGCCAAACAGCACGGCCAGGCCGCCTTCCTTGCTGAATGCGTGCTCGTAGGAGCGGATGCAGCCTTCGGCGCGGTCCAGGTCCAGGCTGGGCCAGCGGGTGTTCTGGCTGAACGCCACTTGCGTGGGAATACCAGCAGGGCCAGCCAGGTAGAAGGTCTTCACGGCTTCGTCCTGCGTGACCATCACATCCCACTTGGCCAGCACCTCGGCCATGCTGCCGCCGGAGACCGTGGGCACATCGGTGTGCAGCTTGCCAGCGCGTGCCAGCTCGCCCAGGATGGCCATGATGCCGCCTGCGCGGTGCACGTCTTCGATGTGGTACTTCTGCGTATTGGGTGCTACCTTGCACAGCTGCGGCACCTGGCGCGAGAGGCGGTCGATGTCCGCCATGGTGAAGTCGATGCCAGCTTCCTGCGCAATGGCCAGCAGGTGCAAGATGGTGTTGGTCGAGCCACCCATGGCGATGTCCAGCGTCATGGCGTTTTCAAACGCCTTGAAGCCCACGGAGCGTGGCAGCACGCTTTCATCATCCTGCTCGTAGTACTGGCGTGCCAGCTCCACAATGCGGCGGCCTGCCTGCTTGAACAGCTGCTCGCGGTCTGCGTGCGTGGCCACCACGGTGCCGTTGCCGGGCAGGGACAGGCCCAGCGCCTCGGTCAGGCAGTTCATGGAGTTCGCGGTGAACATGCCCGAGCACGAACCGCAGGTGGGGCAAGCGGAGCGCTCCACCTGCGCGACTTGCTCGTCGGTGTAGTTCTTGTCGGCCGCGATCACCATGGCATCCACCAGGTCCAGCTTCTTGAACTCGATGACGTTGGTGGAAGGATTGGCCAGCTTGGTCTTGCCCGCTTCCATGGGGCCGCCGGAGACAAAAATCACCGGAATGTTCAGGCGCATGGCGGCCATGAGCATGCCGGGGGTGATCTTGTCGCAGTTGGAAATGCACACCAGCGCGTCGGCGCAGTGGGCGTTGACCATGTATTCCACCGAGTCGGCAATGATGTCGCGGCTGGGCAGCGAATACAGCATGCCGTCGTGACCCATGGCAATGCCATCGTCCACGGCGATGGTGTTGAATTCCTTGGCTACGCCGCCTGCAGCTTCGATCTCGCGTGCGACCAGCTGACCCAGGTCCTTCAGGTGCACGTGGCCGGGCACAAATTGCGTGAACGAATTGGCGATGGCAATGATGGGCTTGTCAAAGTCCCCATCTTTCATGCCAGTGGCGCGCCACAGGGCGCGGGCACCGGCCATGTTGCGGCCGCCGGTAGAAGTCTTGGAGCGATATGCAGGCATG
>JAEZZU010000063.1 GCA_023418355.1 Pseudomonadota bacterium
CGGCCGCCAGTCTGGGCCTGCCGCTGGCGCCCATGCGCGCAGGGCTGATTGTGGTGATGGCGCTGGCCACGGGCACTGCCGTGGCCCAGACCGGGCTGATTGCCTTTGTGGGGCTGGCCGCACCGCACCTGGTGCGCAGCATGGTCAGCGTGGGGCATGCACGCAGCTGCTTGCTCAGCAGTCTGATGGGCGGCGTATTGCTGCTGCTGGCAGACATTCTGGCGCGCTGGGTGATGGCGCCGGAGGAACTGCCCGTGGGCGTGCTCACGGCGCTGCTGGGCGGTAGCTACCTGCTGTGGCTCATGCACCGTGGCCACGCTGCGCGACAGGGGAGGAGCGCATGAAGAACGCTTTTCCTGTTGCATTGCAGGCCACGCAGCTGCAGGTTTCGGCGGGTCGCCAGCGCTTGCTGCATGGCGTGGATGTGCAGCTGCCAGCGCAGCAGTGGACGGCAATTGTTGGCCCCAACGGTGCGGGCAAGTCCACACTGTTGCGCGCGCTGGCCGGGCTGCTGCCGCAGCGCGTGTGGCAGGGGCAGATCGCGCTGCTGGGTCGTCCGTTGCAGGACTGGCCACGCCGCGAGCGTGCGCGCATGCTGTCGTGGATGGGGCAGAACGAAAACACCACGCAGGATGTGTGCAGCTATGACGTAGTCATGCTCGGCCGCCTGCCGCACCAGAGCTGGCTGGCCGCACCCAGTGCCGAGGACCATGCCGTGGTGCAGCAATGCCTGCAGATGACGCAGGCATGGGACTGGCGACACCGGCCGCTGGCAGAACTCTCGGGCGGCGAGCGCCAGCGCGTGCTGCTGGCACGGGCTTTGGCCGTGCAGGCCCAGGTGTTGCTGATGGACGAACCCTTGGCCAACCTGGATCCACCGCACCAGAGCGTCTGGATGGAGACCGTGCAGGCCCAGGCCACCAGCGGCCACACCGTGGTCAGCGTGCTGCATGAGCTGGGCATTGCACTGCAGTCCGACCACATGGTAGTCATGCAGGCCGGGCGTGTGATGCACCAGGGCGCAACGCAGGATGCGGCCACCCATGCGGCGCTGGAGGCGGTGTTTGAGCACCGCATCCGCATCCGCGAAATCGACGGTATGTGGATGGCACTGCCCACGGCAGGCCATACCCACCGATGAAGAAAAAAATGGCCGCTAAGGCCGATGTTACAAGCGCAGACAGCTATGCAAATTGAAACACCACCGACCGAAAAGCCCTACGACAAATCCGAGGGCGAGCGTCGCGGACTGGTCATCGTGAACACCGGCGACGGCAAGGGCAAGAGCACGGCCGCCTTTGGGCTGGCATTCCGCGCGCTGGGACGGGGCAAGGCGGTCAAGGTCTTCCAATTCATGAAAGTGCCCACGGCGCGCTTTGGCGAGCACCGCCTGGCCGAGCGTGTGGGCCTGCCCGTGGAAGGGCTGGGTGATGGCTTCAGCTGGAAGAGCAAGGACCTGGACCACTCCGCGCAGCTGGCGCGTGAGGGCTGGGACAAGGCCAAGGCGGCCATTCTCTCGGGCGAATATTTCCTCGTCGTGCTCGATGAGGTGACCTATCCCATCATCTATGGCTGGTTGCCGTTGCAGGAAGTCCTCGATACCCTGCAGGCACGGCCCAAAGACGTGCATGTGTGCCTGACGGGCCGCCGCTGCCCGCAGGAGCTCATCGCCATGGCGGACACCGTCACTGAGATGCAGATGATCAAGCACGCCTTTCAGGCCGGCATTCCTGCGCAGCGCGGCATTGAGGACTGAAAGGGGGCTGAGATGAGCGATACCCATGATCTGGACCAGTACACCACCATTGCGGCAGAGCCGTTTTCGGAGGCTGAGCGCGAGGCCGTGTACCGCGCCATCTACGAGCGGCGCGACATGCGCCACTTTGTGCCGGGCACGGTGTCGGACGATGTGCTGCTGCGTCTGCTGCGTGCCGCCCACCATGCGCCCAGCGTAGGCTTCATGCAGCCTTGGCGCTTTATCCGCATCCGCTCGCGCGCCATGCGCGAAGGCATCCATGCGCTGGTTGAGCAGGAGCGCGTGCTCACCGCCAAGGCCATGGGCAAGCGCGAAGAAGATTTCATGAAGCTCAAGGTGCAGGGTGTGCTGGATGCGGCCGAAGTGCTGATCGTTACCCTGCCGCCGGGGCGCGAAGCCCATGTGTTTGGCCGCCGCACCATGCCGGAGATGGACATGGCCTCTGCCGCCTGTGCCATCCAGAACATGTGGCTGGCCGCACGCGCCGAAGGGCTGGGCATGGGCTGGGTGTCGATCTACGACCCCGTGGCGTTGGCCCAGCTGCTGGAAATGCCCGAAGGCAGCTATCCGCTGGCGGTGCTGTGCCTTGGCCCCGTGGAGGCCTACTATGCCGAGCCCATGCTGCAGCAGGAGAAGTGGGCCGCCCGTGCGCCGCTGCAAGACATGCTGTTTGACGAGCGCTGGGGCCAGCCCGCCGTCACCAACAATCCGCCTGCGCAGCCATGAACTGGTTCGATGGCATCGGGGCGCTGGTGCAGGCCATCAGCCCCGTGGCGTGGCTGTGCCAGCTGTGGAGCAGCGAAAGCATCGGGCAGGCCTGGGGGGCGCAGCAGCTGATGGTGGCCGCGATGGCCGTGCTGGTGGCGCTGCTGCTGGACCGCCTCTGGGGCGAACCACCCGTGTGGCTGCACCCCGTGGTGCTTATGGGTAAGCTGCTGGGGTGGATAGGAAAATCCATAGCGCCTTGCGCTGAAAAAACAAGGGATTACAAGTCATTTATAGCTGGAATGCTTGCATGGTTGGCGCTGGCGGCTCTCTTTTTTGTAGTCTATGCCGCGCTGCAAGGGCTGTTCCTCTTTACGGCGTGGTGGCTGCAGGGGCTGGCGCTGGGCGTGCTGCTCAAGCCGCTGCTGTCCTGGCGCATGCTGCGCGATGAGGTGTTGGCCGTGGAAGCCGCACTGCAGCAGTCGCTGACAGCGGGGCGCGAGCGACTGTCCTGGCTGGTGAGCCGCGACACGTCCCAGCTTGACGCTGGCGTGGTGCGCGAAAGCGCCATTGAGACACTGGCTGAAAACCTCTCGGATTCCGTGATCGCACCGCTGTTCTGGTTTGCGCTGCTGGGCCTGCCCGGTGCGGCGGCCTATCGCCTGACCAACACGGCCGATGCCATGTGGGGCTACCCCGGCTGGCGTGGGCAGGGCGCGCAGCGCCGCCACTGGCAATGGGCGGGCAAATGGGTGGCGTGCACGGACGATGTGCTCAACTGGCTGCCTGCACGCTGTACCGCGCTGCTGCTCGCGCTGGTGGCGCGGGGGGTGCCGTGGGCGGCGCTGCGCCGCGATGCGGCTGTGACCCCATCGCCCAACGGCGGCTGGTCCATGGGCGCGATGGCGCAGGCGCTGGGCGTGCGCCTCGGCAAGCCGGGTGTCTATGTGCTCAACTCTGCAGGGCAGGTGCCGCAGACCGCACAGCTGCAGCGCAGCGTGCAGCTCGCGGGCCGCGTGGTGGGCGTGATGGCCGTGGGCAGCACACTGGTGCTGCTTGCGGCTGCTGGAGTGGTGTATGGCTGAGATGGGTACACATGGCGGCACAGATGCGCTGGGCATTCCGGCGCATGACTTTTCCACCAACCGCAATGCCTGCGGCCCTTGTCCGCTGGCCGTCGATGCCCTGCAGGCCGCACACAGCGCCCAGTACCCGGACCCGGCCTATACCGCGCTGCGCGAGCAGCTCGCGCACTTCCATGGGGTGGAGGTGCGGCGCATGGTGATCGCGGGCAGCGCCAGCGAATTCATCCACCGCATCACTACACATGCGCTGCGCCAGGGCGCGTCCTGCGTGAGTTTTCCCCCGCACCACTATGGCGATTATCCGCAGGCCGCGCAGGTCTGGGGCTTGCAGCAGGTGGTGCATGCCGGGCAGCGCATGGGTGCCGGGCTGCACTGGGCCTGCGCACCGTCCAGCCCCTTGGGGCAGGAGGATGCAGTGCTGGCCCAGTGGGCTGCGCAGCCTGCCGTGCCCGGCACCTGGCGGGTGCTCGACTGCGCCTATGCACCGCTGCGGCTGGAGCCAGCACCCGAGCTGCCGGGGCTGGAGCAGCTCTGGCAACTGTGGACGCCGAACAAGGCGCTGGGCATGACGGGCGTGCGTGCGGCCTATGCGATTGCGCCGGTGGATGTGCAGGCGCAGGAACTGGCGGCGCTGCGCCTGCAGGTCCCTTCCTGGGTGGTGGGGGCGCATGGCGTGGCCATGCTGCAGGCCTGGACGCAACCCGAGGTGCAGCAATGGCTGCAAGCCAGTCTGGTGCAGCTGCGAGACTGGAAAAGCCAGCAGTTGCAGCTGTGCGAACGGCTGGGTTGGCAGGTGCTGCCGGGTAGCCAGGCCAACTATTTTGTCGCGCGCTGGCCAGAGCATTTGCACACTGCCATGCCGCAGTGGCTGGCCGCCTTGCGCGCGCAGAGCATCAAGCTGCGGGATGCTACCAGTTTTGGTTTGCCGGGCTGCGTG
>JAEZZU010000034.1 GCA_023418355.1 Pseudomonadota bacterium
AAAGACAGGCATAAGGCGCTGATTGTGCCCGCCACCTACAATCGCTGCTCATGACTTTTCTAGACATGCTGCGCGACGCGTCCACGCGCAACAACTCCATGCTGTGCGTGGGGCTGGACCCCGAACCTACCAAGTTCCCTGCGGCCCTGCGCGGGGATGCCTCCAAGATCTATGACTTCTGCGCGGCCATCGTGGACGCCACCGCGGATCTGGTCAACAGCTTCAAACCCCAGATCGCCTACTTTGCAGCACACGGTGCAGAAGACCAGCTGGAAAAGCTCATGGCCCATATGCGCAAGGTCGCGCCCCATGTGCCCGTGATTCTGGACGCCAAGCGCGGCGACATCGGCTCCACCGCCGAGCAGTACGCCAAGGAAGCCTTTGAGCGCTATGGTGCGGATGCGGTGACCCTGTCGCCCTTCATGGGCTTTGACTCCATCACCCCCTATCTGAAGTACGAAGGCAAGGGCGCCTTCCTGCTGTGCCGTACCTCCAACCCCGGTGGTGACGATCTGCAGGCACAGACCCTGGCAGACATCCCCGGTCAGCCCCGGATGTTCGAGCATGTGGCCAAGCTGGCCCAAGGCCCCTGGAACACCAACGGCCAGCTGGGTCTGGTGGTGGGTGCCACACGCCCCCATGAAATCGAGCGCGTGCGCGCGGTGGCTCCCACATTGCCACTGCTGATTCCCGGCGTGGGCGCACAGGGCGGCGACGCCGTAGCCACGGTCAAGGCAGCACGCATTGGAGGTGGCCCCATCATCATCAACTCTTCGCGTGCGGTGCTCTATGCCTCGCAGGGCGAAGACTTTGCCGCCGCAGCCCGCCAGGCCGCCATGGATACGCGCGACACGCTCAATCGTGCAGCAGCCCTGTGTGACTGACACGGCGCCGCGGCCCCAGAAAACCCACACGGCCCAAGCCCTGTGGGTTTTTTGTTGCGTGAATCCATCGCTCCTCCATGGAGGTGGGCGCTAAAAACGAACGATTGTGCGTTTTTTTGCTCAAAAAGCGTAGTTTGTGTTGCTTTACCTAGGGTTTGCACAGAGGCAAGCTCCAGACCCTCTCCCCACAATGCTGACAAAGGGCATAGACCCACGGCATGAGGGCAGGGCCAATCTGCCGCCATGTCGGTCATTGTTTTGACACTACAACGACAATCAGCGGAGACAACACATGAGCGAACGCCCATGGCTGGCAGCCTATCCTGCTGGCGTACCTACGGACATTGACCCCGGCAGCTATCAATCCCTGGTCGATCTGATGGAACAGGCCTTCAAGGCCTATGCCACCCGGTCTGCGTATTCCTATATGGGCAAGGACATCAGCTTTGGCGAGGTAGACCGTCAGAGTCAGGCGTTTGCAGCCTATTTCCAGTCACTGGGCATGCAGCCGGGCGATCGCGTGGCCATCATGATGCCCAATGTGCCCCAGTACCCGATTGCCGTGGCAGCCATCCTGCGCGCCGGCTTTGTGGTCGTGAACGTCAATCCCCTGTACACCGCACGCGAGCTGGAGCACCAGCTCAAGGATGCCGGCGCCAAGGCCATTGTCATCATCGAAAACTTCGCCCACACGCTGGAGCAGTGCATCCAGCACACGCCGGTGGAACATGTGGTGCTGTGCTCCATGGGCGACATGCTGGGCACGCTCAAGGGCTGTCTGGTGAACTATGTGGTGCGCAAGGTCAAGAAGCTGGTGCCCGCGTTCCGTCTGCCCAAGGCCGTGCGGTACAAGACTGCCATTCACCGCGGCAGCCAGGTGGCGTTCAGAAAAGCCACCGTAGGCCCCAATGACATTGCCGTGCTGCAGTACACCGGCGGCACTACCGGCGTGAGCAAGGGTGCGGTATTGCTGCATCGCAACATCATTGCCAACACCTTGCAGTGCGAAGCCTGGTTCAACCCCGTGCTGCATGAGATCCGCCAAAGCGGCGAGCAGGTGACCAGTGTGTGCGCGCTGCCGCTCTATCACATCTTCGCCTTTACGGTGAACATGATGCTGTCCATGCACACCGGCGGCAAAAACATTCTGATCCCCAATCCACGCGATCTGGCAGGCACGCTCAAGGAGCTCGCCAAGCACAAGTTCCACAACTTCCCGGCCGTCAACACCTTGTTCAATGGTCTGGCGCACCACCCTGACTTCAACACCGTGGACTGGAGCCATCTGAAGGTTTCGGTGGGTGGTGGCATGGCGGTACAGGGGGCGGTCGCCAAGCTGTGGCTGGAAAAGACTGGCTGCCCGATCGTGGAGGGCTATGGTCTGTCGGAAACCAGTCCTGTGGTCAGCTGCAATCCGGTCACGGCCAAGGAGTTCACGGGCTCGATTGGTGTGCCGCTGCCCAGCACCTATGTCAAGCTGGTCGGTGAAAACGGGCAGGCCGTCACCGAGCCTGGCAAGACCGGTGAAATCGCGGTTCAGGGGCCGCAGGTCATGGCGGGTTACTGGCAGCGTCCAGATGAAACGACCAAGTCCACCACGGCAGATGGCTACTTCCTGACCGGTGACATTGGCACCATCGATGAGCGCAGCTTCATCAAGATCGTGGACCGCAAGAAGGACATGATTCTGGTCAGCGGCTTTAACGTCTATCCCAATGAGGTGGAAGACGTAGTCGCCATGTGCCCCGGAGTGCTGGAGTGCGCGGTCGTGGGCATTCCAGACGAAAAGAGCGGGGAAGCCGTGAAGCTGGTGGTGGTCAGGAAGGACGACAGCCTGACCGAAGAGACGCTGCGCAAGTACTGCCGCGACAACATGACTGGCTACAAGCAGCCCCGTGTGATCGAGTTCCGCACCGAGCTACCTAAAACCCCTGTGGGCAAAATTTTGCGCCGAGAGCTGCGCTAGCGAGGACGCTTACACTTGCTCACTGGTTGTTGAGCAGCCGATCAACGGCCCATTGGGGCCGTTTTTCATTGCCCTTTTTTCTCCGACATGACGATTGCCATTCTCAGTGCCCTGCCAGAAGAGCAGCAAGGGCTTGCCCACGCCTTGAGCGACGTAGACACCGTGCAACATGCAGGCAGACAGTTCGTCCGCGGACAGTATGCCGGACAGACCGTGGTGCTGGCACTCAGCGGTATTGGCAAGGTGGCCGCGGCCACCACGACCGCTGCGCTGATTGAGCGCTTTGGCGTGCAGCAGCTGGTGTTCACGGGCGTAGCCGGTGGTGTGGGCACGGGCGTGCAGGTGGGCGATGTGGTGGTGGCGCGCCACTTCGTGCAGCACGACATGGATGTGCGCCCGCTGTTTCCGCGCTGGCAGGTGCCAGGCTATGGCTCTGCGCTGTTCGATTGCGATGCTGCGCTGCATGACGGCCTGCTGCAGGCAGCGCAGGATTGCGTGCGCCAGGCTGGTGCATGGCAGCTCCCATTGCTGCAGGGGCACATTCCCGGTGCACACAGCGGCCTGATTGCCAGTGGTGACCAGTTCATCGTGTCTGCATCCGTGGCACAGGGCGTTGCACAGGATCTGGCCGCAGCCGGACACGCAGTGCTGGCGGTGGAAATGGAAGGCGCTGCCATTGCGCAGGCCTGTGCCGACTATGGCATTCCTTTTGCTGCAGTTCGTACGATTTCTGACCGTGCGGACGACAATGCTCACGTGGACTTTCCGGCCTTTGTGAACACCGTGGCCAGCCGTTATGCGCAGCACATCGTCCTGCGCTGGCTGGAAAGAAATCTTGGAACCCCTAACAATCGCTGATTCCCGTACATAAAAAACGCCGTGTATCGGCACCGGGATTTGCACTCACCTCTGCTGCGTGCACGCCTTGATGAGACCAACCAGCCAGAGGGCGGCGCGCTGACACTATTCCTACAAGCATCATGAGTTCTTTCATAACAACAACGGCCACCAGCAGCGTGCCTGGCCACCCTTCGCGAAGTCGTTCTGTTGCCCGTCGTGTGACAGCCATTGGCATTGCCATGATGGCCGTGGTCCTGCTCGTGCTGAGCCTGGCGGTGTCCTATATCAGCACCCAGGCGGCACGCGAGCAGCTGGTGGCCAGTGTGACCCACGCTACTGACGGGCTGGTGGCTTCCATCGATACGGTGGAAAACGCCAACCGCCGCATGGTGGAGCGTGCCTCCAAGGCTTTTGGCCGTTATTTCGACGGTGAGATGAGCCTGGATGCCTCGCTGGGCATGCTGTATCTGAATGGCATTGCCATCAATGACGACTTTGCCGTGGTCGACAAATTCAGCGAAGACACGGGCGGCGTGGCCACCGTGTTTGCACGCAAGGGCGATGACTTTGTGCGTATCACCACCTCGCTGCGTGACCTGAAGGGCGAGCGCGTCATGAATACCGTGCTGGACCGCCAGCACCCCGCCTACCAGCTGATGCTGCAGGGCAAACCTTATGTCGGGCGTGCCGACCTGTTTGGCAAACCCTATATGACGGCCTATGAGCCTGTGCGTGACGCAGCAGGCCAGGTAGTGGGCATTCTGTTTGTGGGTACAGACCTGTCGGCCTTCCAGGAAGCCATGCAGCACCAGGTGATGGACACACGCCTTTTCGAGCACGGCGGTGCCATGGTGATTGCGCCGGGCAGCAACTGGGACCAGGCCACGTTCATTGCACACGGCACACACACGGGCAAAAAAGTGCTGGAGGCCTTCCCGCAGGCACGGGCCTATCTGGAAACACTGGCGCAGGATGCAGATGGTTTTGCGAGCGATGTGACGGCGCTGCTGCCCGGGCAGGGTGGCCACCCCTGGTCGGTGATGCGCAAGACCGGCAATGGCTGGTGGGTGATTACTGAAGTGTCCGATGACGAGGCCATGGCCTCGCAGCGCCGCGCGCTGTGGATGCTCTGGGGCGCGATGGCGGTGGCACTGGCGCTGCTGGCCGCAGGCCTGCTGTTTACCCTGCGCCGTGGCGTGAGTGCGCCGCTGCAGGAGCTGACCCAGGCCATCACCCTGGTGGCACAGGGCGACCTGACCCAACCATTTCGCAGTGCACGCCGCGACGAGGTGGGTGATCTGGTGCGCGAAGTGGAAGGCATGCGCCAGCGCTTTGTAAGCATGCTGCGCCAGGTACACGTGGCCGCGCACAGTATTGCCAGCGCCAGCAGCCAGATTGCCCAGGGCAATGGCGACCTGGCCGAGCGCACGGAAAACACGGCCAACAGCCTGGCGCGCTCCGCACAGAGCATTGAAGAGATTACGCACGGCGTGCGCCAGTCTGCCGATGCAGCGCTGCAGGCGCACCAGCTCTCGGCCTCGGCCGTGGAAGTGGCTTCGCGCGGTGGCCAGGTGGTGGGCGATGTGGTCGCCACTATGGATGACATCAACGCCAGCAGCCGCAAGATTGGCGACATCATTGGCGTGATCGACGGTATCGCCTTCCAGACCAATATCCTCGCGCTGAACGCTGCCGTGGAAGCTGCGCGTGCGGGCGAACAGGGCCGTGGTTTTGCCGTGGTGGCTGGCGAAGTGCGCTCTCTGGCACAGCGCAGTGCAGAAGCTGCCAAGGAAATCAAGGCGCTGATCAGCACCTCGGTGGGCAAGGTCGAGTCCGGTGCCCAGCTGGTACAGAACGCCGGCCAGACCATGGATGAAATCGTCAGCTCCGTGCAGCGCATGGGCGACATCATTGGCGAGATTTCGGCAGCCGCCAGCGAGCAGGCTGAGCGCATCAGCCAGGTCAACCAGGACGTGACGCAGCTCGACCAGATGACCCAGCAAAACGCCTCGCTGGTGGAAGAATCGGCCGCGGCTTCGCAAAGCATGCGCGACCAGGCCACGCGTCTGGAAAGCTCGGTCAGCGTGTTCAAGCTGCCGGAAGCGGAGAGCAACACCAGCACGCAGGCAGCGCTTCCCTACTGAGTGAGTCCCTGCTTCATCCGTGCCCACTGCAGCGCCGGCTGCCGTGGGCATTTTTGATGGCGCACAATGTGCCCTATCTGCGGCCTACGCGCCGCCATGCATTTGGAGGTTCGCCATGAACGCACGCATTCCTTCCAACGCTTTGAATACTGCTCAGGCGCTGGAACAAGTCAGCCAGAAGTGGGACAACGACATCGTTGGCCAGCTCAAGGACTACATTGCCATTCCCGCCAAATCCCCCATGTTTGCGCCCGACTGGGAGCAGCAGGGGCTGATCGACACCGTGCTGCGCAATGCCGCCAGCTGGGTTGAGGCGCAGAAGGTCGAAGGGCTCAAGCTCGAAGTCATTCGCCAGCCCGGCCGCACGCCCATTCTGTTTTTTGAAGTGGCGGGCACTCAGCCCAATGCCAACAACGCCGACAGCCCCACGGTGCTGATGTACGGCCACCTGGACAAGCAGCCTGAATTTGAAGGCTGGCGCAGTGACCTGGGGCCCTGGACGCCCAAGTACGAAGACGGCAAGCTCTACGGCCGCGGCGGCGCGGACGACGGCTACGCGGTCTATGCCAGCGTGGCGGCCATTCAGGCGCTCAAGAGCCAGCACGTGATGCACCCCCGCATCGTCGGCATCATCGAAACCTGCGAGGAAAGCGGCTCGGCCGACCTGCTGCCCTATATCGACATGCTGCGCCCCCGTCTGGGTGCGGTGGAGCTGGTGATTTGCCTGGACAGCGGCGCTGGCAACTACGACCAGCTGTGGCTGACCACCAGCCTGCGCGGCATGGCCAGCGGCACGCTGAAGGTGGAAATCCTCACCGAAGGCGTGCACTCGGGCGATGCCTCGGGCGTGGTGCCATCGTCCTTCCGCATCATGCGCCAGGTGCTGGACCGCCTGGAAGACAGCGCCACCGGCCGCATGCTGCCCCAGAGCTTCCACTGCGATGTGCCTGCAGATCGTCTGGAGCAAATCAAGACCACGGCCGGCATTCTGGGTGACGCGGCCTACAGCCGCTTCCCCTGGGCGCACCACGACTGCGGCGGCTCGACCATGGTGGCGCTGCCCACCACCACCGATCCCGTGCAGGCGCTGATCAAGCGCACCTGGGAGCCTACGCTGTCCGTGACAGGCGTGGAAGGCATGCCCAATCTGCAAAATGCCGGTAATGTGCTGCGCCCCTACACGGCCTTCAAGCTCAGCCTGCGCCTGCCTCCGCTGGTCGATGCAGCAGCCTGCGTGCAGGAAATGAAGACCCTGCTGGAAGACAACGCGCCTTACCAGGCCAAGGTGACCTGGGAAGGTGACAGCAGCGCCAACGGCTGGAACGCGCCCAGCATGACCAACTGGTTTGAAGACGCGCTGAACCAGGCCAGCCGTGCGCACTTTGGTGCGGACTGCGGCTACATCGGCCAGGGTGGCACGATTCCGCTGATGAATCTGCTCAGCCAGGGCTTCCCCAAGGCGCAGATGATGGTCTGCGGCGTGCTCGGCCCCAAGAGCAATGCACACGGCCCCAACGAGTTCCTGCATGTGCCCTATGCCAAGAAGCTGACGGCCGCAGTGGCACAGGTGATTGCCGCCATGCCTGCTGCATAAGCACGGCACGCTTCAAAAAAGAAAGCACCTTGCGCAGGTGCTTTCTTTGTTTTCGGATCATTGTTTTTTGAAATCAAGCAAATACAAGCGCTGGCTGCTCTCTTTTTTGAGAATTACATGCCCATGGAAGCAGGCCCTGTCGGCATGGGGTGGTCACCCAGCACCACACAGTTGCGGCCCGCATGCTTGGCGCGGTACAGGGCGCGGTCTGCACGCTCTAGCGTCATTTCAATGCTTTCACCGGGCAAGTGCTCGGCCAGTCCCATAGAGACCGTCATGCGCAGCGTAACGCCGTCGGCATGCACTTCGGCCTGCTCCACCGCCATGCGGATGCGGTTGAGCGTGCGCAGCGCGTTGTCGATGCTGGTGTCGCTGAGCAGCAGCACGAACTCCTCCCCCCCCCAGCGCGAGAAGGCGTCTGAATTGCGAATGCAGCCACGCACCAGATCGGCAAAGGTTTTAAGTGCCAGATCGCCCACGCTGTGGCCATAGTTGTCATTGATGGCCTTGAAGTTGTCCAGGTCCATCTGTGCCAGCAGCATGCGGTGGCCGGTGCGCAGACGCCGGTGCTGCTCCAGATGCAGCACTTCGAGCATGTAGCGGCGGTTGAGCAGCCCGGTGAGCGGGTCACGCGAAGCCAGCTCCCGGTTTTCTTCCAGCGCCAGCGCCAGTGCCTGGCGCTGCTTGCGCAGCCTTCCACGCAGCTGGTACAGGCGCAGGCTCAGCAGCATGCAGCCCAGGAACATGATGGCGAGCACGGCGGCATAGGCCCAGTCCAGCGGCCGGCCCCAGCCTCGGCCCTGCTCATGGATGGTGATCAAAGTGGCCAGCGTGAAGGCACACAGCGCATAGAAGGACACGCTGACGATGTGCCGCGCCTTGAGGTTCAGGGCTGCAAAAAACAGGGAAATGGCCAGCAGGCCGGGCACCACGCCCCGGGCCTGATCCTGCAGCAGCACGTAGGCAATGGCGCTGAAGGTGACAGCCCACAGCACCTGGGGAAAGGTCAGCGCAGGGTCGCGCCAGTTGGAGGTGATGCCGCTGCGCACCAGCGCCGCCATGACGACGAGCCCACCCACCGCACCCAGGCACCACCAGCGAATGTGAGCCAGGTTGCCAAAGCCAGCATGGCCCAGCCCCAGCATGACGCCGGCGCTGCTCACCATGAGCAGCACAGCCAGCATGGCCATACTGGAGCGAACGCGCCGTGTGGGATGGGCAGAAAACAGCCAGTCACCCAGGCGCTTGCGAAGCCTAGACAGGGGGGAATCCATTCTCAATGCACGTGTACACCAGTTGCAGAACCTTGATGCTGACTGTCAGCATCAAGCTCAGTATCTGTAATAAATAGTTACAAAGTATTTTGAGAGAAAGGATGCCCGATTCTCATCGGGTTAGTACCGATAGAAATTTGAACAATAGTTGCCGGACGCCCGCAAACAGGCGTTTGGGTCGAAGTGTCGGCTTTGTCCTACAAGGTGGACAGGGCCAGTGCAGCCAGCGGCGCTGTTTCAGCACGCAAGACGCGAGGGCCCAGTGTGACGGGCACAAAGCCGTTGGTGCGGGCCAGCAGCTCTTCCTGATCGGTCAGCCCGCCTTCGGGGCCAGACAGGAAAAAAACAGGCTGTGTGTCGTCTGCACCGAGTGTCTGCTGCAGCGGCCGCGTGCCCTCTGCGAGCGACAGCACGGCGCGCAGGCCTTGTGCGGGAGCCTGCTGCAGCCATTGCGCCAAGGTGACGGCTTCGTGGATGACGGGCACGCGGTTGCGACCGCACTGTTCACAGGCGGCCACGGCCACGGCCTGCCAGTGCGCACGCTTCTTGTCGCCACGCTCGCCCTTGAGCTTGAGTACGCTGCGCTCAGCCAGCAGCGGGGTGATGCTGGTCACGCCCAGCTCCGTGGCTTTTTCGACCAGCCAGTCCATGCGTTCATTGGCCGTAATGCCAGCCAGCAGGTGCACGGGACGCGCATTTTCGCGGTCTGCCGCCACGTGCTGGTCAATACGCACGGCCACGTCGCTGCGCCCCATGCGGGTGATCGTAGCCTGCCACTCACCGCCCGGCCCCTCCTGCGCGCCATCGAACAGGGTGATGGTGTCCCCGGGCTGCATGCGCAGCACCTGCACATGGCGCGCAGCGCCTGCAGGCAGTTCCAGTTCAGCGCCGGCTGTCAGTGGCAGGGGGCAGTAAAAACGTGGCATGTCGATATAAAAAAAGTAGCTGCCAGGGCTTGCAGATTCGTACTTTTCAAATGCTTTGATGCTGAAAGTACGAAATAGCCAGCCGTAGCAGCTATGGTTTTAGATGCGCCCGTAGGCATAGCCCACCTGGGGCTGGATGTTTTCGATCTGGTCGATCAGGTGCAGCAGCGGCTTGAGCTCGCGATAGCGGCTGCAGGTCGAGCGCAGGTAATGGATAAAGCGCGGCGTGTCGGCCAGGTACTTGGGCTTGCCATCGCGCAGCGTCAGGCGCGCAAAGATGCCTGCCACTTTCAGGTGGCGCTGCAGGCCCATCCATTCCACGGCGCGGTAGAACTCACCGAAGTCATCGCCCCAGCCGCTGGCGCTGGTCGCACCGACCAGCCCGGCCTTGCGCGCCTTTTCCCAGTAGCGCACGGTGATGTCGATGACAAAGTCCTCTTCCCAGGTCAGGAAGGCATCGCGCATCAGGCTGGCAATGTCATAGGTGATAGGGCCGTAGACGGCGTCCTGAAAGTCCAGAATCGACAGGCCTGCGCCCTCCCTGGCGGGCAGCATCAGATTGCGCGGCATGAAGTCGCGGTGCACATAGACGCTGGGCGCGCGCAAGTTCTCGGCCACGATGGTGTCAAAGGTTTTGGACAGCACGGCCTGCTGCTTGTCATCCAGCGTGAACTGGCGGTGCTGGGCCACATACCAGTCCGGAAACAGCTGCAGCTCACGGCGCAGCATGGCTTCGTCATAGGCTGGCAGCACGCCGGGCTTGGAGGCCAGCTGCCAGCGCAGCAGCAGCTCAATCGCTTCGCGGTACCAGGGCTCGGCATCGCGGGGCTGCTCAGGGTTCAGGATTTCAATCAGCGTGCGGCTGCCCATATCGGTCAGCAACATGAAGCCATTGGCTTCGTCCCAGGCCAGGATCTCAGGCACAGGCAAAGCCGCCTCGGCCATCAGACACTGCACATGCACAAAAGGCTGGCAGTTTTCCTTGTCCGGTGGCGCATCCATGATGATGAGACTGCCGCCAGAGCGGGTATCAATGCGCAGATAGCGGCGAAAGCTTGCATCAGCGGATGCCGGGCGTAGACTGTCGGGGCACAGCGCATGCTGTGATGTCAGGCCGGACAGCCATTGTTCAAACAATGTTTGACGGCCAGGGTCGGCCCAAACAACGGTAGATGTGGGGAGGATAGGATCGCTCATGGATAATCCGATTCTACAAACGGCCTGGATTCCCTCCGTGCTTGCCCTCCATCTCCGCTT
>JAEZZU010000074.1 GCA_023418355.1 Pseudomonadota bacterium
CACTTCTTCACATCTGTTTTTGCAACATCTCTCTTAAGGGCGTTTCAACAATGAGCAAGCAATTGGTAGGTTTGGTGGGCTGGCGCGGCATGGTCGGCTCCGTTCTGATGGACCGCATGCAGGCCGAAGGCGACTTTGACCTGATCGAGCCCGTGTTCTTCTCCACCTCCAACGCCGGCGGCAAGGCCCCAGCAATGGCCAAGGTGCACACCGAGCTGAAGGACGCCAACGACATTGCCGAGCTGTCCAAGTGCGACATCATCATCACCTGCCAGGGTGGCGACTACACCAAGGAAGTCTTTCCCAAGATCCGCGCTGCCGGCTGGAACGGCCACTGGATTGACGCTGCTTCTTCGCTGCGCATGGAAGAAGATGCCGTCATCGTGCTCGACCCCGTCAACGAAGACCTGATCCAGAAGAAGCTGGCCGCTGGCGGCAAGAACTGGATTGGCGGCAACTGCACCAACTCCATCCTGTTGATGGGCCTGGGCGGTCTGTTCAAGGCCGGCCTCGTGGAGTGGGTCTCTTCCATGACCTACCAGGCTGCATCGGGCGGCGGTGCCAACCACATGCGCGAACTGCTCAAGGGCATGGGCGTGATCAACGCTGCCGTGGCTGACCAGCTGGCCACCCCCGCTTCTGCCATTCTGGACATCGACCGCAAGGTAGCCCAGACCATCCGCGAAGACGTGCCCACCGAATTCTTCGGCGCACCTTTGGCCGGCGGCCTAATCCCATGGATCGACGTACAGCTGCCCAACGGCCAGTCCAAGGAAGAGTGGAAGGGTCAGGCGGAAGTCAACAAGATCCTCGGCACCGAAGCCACCATCCCCGTCGATGGCCTGTGCGTGCGCATCGGCGCCATGCGCTGCCACTCTCTGGCGCTGACCCTGAAGCTCAAGAAGGATCTGCCTCTGGAAGAGATCGAAGCCATCATCAAGGGCGGCAACCCCTGGGTGAAGTTTGTCAAGAACGACCGCGCCATCACCGTCAAGGAACTGACACCTGCCGCCATCACCGGCGGTCTGGAAGTGGGCGTGGGCCGCGTGCGCAAGCTGAACATGGGCGGTGAATACCTGTCCGCCTTCGTAATCGGCGACCAGCTGCTGTGGGGTGCTGCCGAGCCCCTGCGCCGCATGCTGCGCATCCTGCTGGCCAAGTAATCAAGCCCACACGGGCACTGCAAAGGAAGCTTCGGCTTCCTTTTTTCATGGCCGTATTCCGGCAAAATGTCTCCGCCAGACAACAGTAGGACACAAATGGCCTGTTCATCTTTTGATCTGACATGCCCTGCCCCATTGCCTTGCACATGACTGGAGCCGGGGCACTGGCTTCGCTTGACATAATGGAGCGCGTCCACGGCATTCCAGCGCCAAAACAGCTTGTTTTTTGCTCCTTGGTCTTGCTTGTCACCCTCTGGCAATACTGCTAATGTCAGCGCATCCATTGCGCCGGGGGGAAATCTGGGCGCACCTCCGATAAGAACACTGGCCGAACCTAGCGGCCATACATTTTGAACGTGACCACAAACATGCATCGTTGGAAACTTTCAGCTCTGGCCGCGGCCGCCTTTGCCACCACAGCATTCACCAGTCTGAATGCCTCAGCCTTGACCCTGGGTGCATTGCGCGTTGACTCTGCGCTGGGGGAAAGCCTGCGCGCTGAAATTGCCATTCCACAGGCCACACCTGCAGAGCTGAGCAACCTGGTGGTTCAAATCGCACCACCTGAAGCCTTCCGCGCCCGTGGTCTGGACTACAGCTCTGCCGCCAGTTCCATCAATGTGCAGCTGGTCCAGAAGCCTGACGGCACCGCCCTGCTGCAACTGCGCAGCAACGCCCCCTTGAACGATCCCTTTGTGGATCTGATTGTGGACACGCAATGGAACACCGGCAGCATGCAGCGCAGCTATACGCTGCTGCTGGACCCACCAGCCACACCACGCAGCACGCCTGCCGCAACGGCTGCCGCCCCACAGATCACCGCAGCACAGGTCACGCCGCCTGCACCTGCCTCGGTCACAGGCAAAACCTATTCCTCCAGCTCACGCATCCGCGCGACGACTCCTTCAGCACAGCCCGCCCCTGCGGCGCCAAGCCCAGCGCCCACTAACGCACAGGATGAAACCGTACGCGTGCGCTCTGGCGATACCGCAGGTCGTATTGCTGGCAGCCACCGTCCAGCCGGCGTGTCGCTGGACCAGATGCTGGTCGCCATGCTGCGCAGCAACCCCAATGCCTTCGTCAACGGCAACGTGAACCGCCTGCGCGCCGGTGCCGTGCTGCAGATGCCCAGCCGTGAACAGGCGCTGGAGACTTCGGCCCAGGAAGCACGCCAGATCGTCGCTGCGCAGAGCCGTGACTTCAATGCCTATCGCCGCAGCCTGGCAGCCAAGGCACCGCAGGCTGCTGTGCAGGCTGCCGCACGCAGCGCCAGCGGTCAGGTGCAGGCCCAGGTGTCGGAAACCCGCGCCAATGCCGAAACCGCTGACAAGCTGACCCTGTCCAAGGGTGCCATCCAGAGCGCAGCAGAAGAAGAAAAGCTGGCTGTCCAGAAACAGGCTGAAGCGCAGGAAAGCCGCCTGTCCGAGCTACAGCGCAACCTGGCTGAGCTCAACGAGCTGGCACAAAGCAGCACCCCTGCCTCCAGCAGCGCCAGCACCCAGCCTGCTGAAACGCCTGCAGCGCCAGCTACGGCTGCTGCTGACAGCAAGCCTGCGGCACCCGCAGACACCACATCCTCCATGCCTGCCGTGGAAGTGGCCAGCGCCAATGCGGCACTGATCGAATCGAATGCCAACGCTGCTGCCGATACCGCACCTGCGGCCAACAGCAGCGAAGCCCAGCCAGCCGCGCCCGCTGAAGCTGCTCCGGCTGCAGAGCCGGCACCCCAGCCTGCTGCTGCACAGCCTCGCCCTGCAGCACCGGCGCCCACGCCTGTGGAAGAAGAATCCCTGCTGGACAACCCTCTGGTGCCTGCCGGTGGTGCACTGGTGGCCATCCTGCTGGGCCTGCTGGGCTACAGCGTCTGGAAGCGCCGCCGTGCAGCCCAGGCGGCTGAGCAGGACCCCAGCCTGGGCGACAGCCAGCTCCACCCCGACACCTTCTTTGCCGGCAGCGGCGGCCAGCACGTGGACACCACGGATGCTGCAGCCACCACCATGGCCTACGCGCCCAGCCAGCTCGATGGCG
>JAEZZU010000006.1 GCA_023418355.1 Pseudomonadota bacterium
GGTCCATGGCCTGGTCTTCAATGCGCTCGGCCGCGGCGTACAGGGCCATGACCATGGCAGCCTCGGGCCACTGGCCAATCAGAAAAGCGCCGGTTACGGCCACGGCCATCAGGGCATGGATGCCCAGTTGCAGCCGCCACAGGCTTTGCAGGCCCGCCTTGTAGACACCGAGGCCGGACAGGCCAATCGCCAGCACGGCCAGTGCCATGCCTGCATAGTGCAGTGCCGGGTATTGCGGCTGAAACCAGTGCGCGACCTCCGCCAACAAGGCCATGACCAGGGCCGCGCTGATGCGAGGCCAGCTGGGCAGCACGCCGTGGTCGTGGCCATGATCGTGTGCGTCCTCATGGGGGTGTGCATGCGCATCATCGTGCGCATGGGCATGGGCATGGGTTTGCGGGGTGCAGCAGGGTGTGTGTTTGTCGTCCATGCCATGATTGGAAAGTTGAAAGTCACTTCAAGGTCAAGCCCCATGACTGCACTGCGCATCGGAGAAGCGGCACAACGCACGGGCGTGTCGGCTGCCAACATCCGCTATTACGAAAAACAGGGCCTGCTGCTACCGGCCATGCGGCAGGAGAATGACTACCGCCTCTATACCGAGGCGGACCTGCACCGCCTGCGCTTTATCCGCATGTGCCGGGCCATGGACATGTCGCTGGATGAAGTGCGCATCCTGCTGGCGCTGGATGGGCAAAAGCCTGATGACTGCCATGCGGCCACGGCCACTATCAGCGCCCACCTGCAGCATGTGCGCCAGCGGCTGGCAGAGCTGCGTGCGCTGGAAAAGGCGCTGCAGAGCCTGAAAAACCTGTGCGATGGGCAGCAGCCCAGCTGCAATCTGATTGCTGCCCTGCATGCGCAGGCCGAGCAGGACATGCGGCCAGAGCCCGGGTCGCAGGTCAAGCGGCACGTCTGAGTACGGGCGTGAATGCTTGCAAAATCAAAGCGGCTAGCGCTGGAAATACGAGCATTTCAGATAGAAAACTATTTCAAATAAAGTATTGGTGAGCGCAAGATGCTCTACTTTTTAAGTTTTAACCAGCCAGCCCAGCGGCAATGCGTGCTGCATCTGGCGCGGGAGAAGGAAAGACATGCAGGACATTGATTGGCGTGGCGTGCGAGCCATGGTGTTTGATATGGATGGCACTTTGCTCAATACCGAGCAGGTGATCGTGCATGCCGCCAGCCAGACCCTGGAGCATCTGGGCCATGGCCCCCTGCCCGAGGGCTATCGCATGCCCAATATGTTTGGCACGGCGGCTGATCTGATGGCCGATGTACTGCTGGACCGCGGCGTGCCGCTGCCACCTACCGGTCGTGGGCAGCTGGGGGCGCTGTTTGAACGCTTTTATGCCGACCGCCCCGCAGGCACGGCGCCGCTGTATGAGGGCGTACGCGAATGGCTGCAGGCCGCGCACGACCGTGGCATTGCGCTGGGCGTGTGCACCAACAAACAGTACCAGCTTGCCGTGCATGGCCTGGAAGCCGCAGGCATTTTGCCGCTGTTTGCGACCGTGACCGGGCGCGATACCTGTGGCATGCCCAAGCCTGCGCCGGACCCGCTGCTGCATACCCTGTCGCAGCTGCATGTGGCGCCGCAGGATGCGCTGTACTTTGGCGACACCCATGTGGATGCGGACTGTGCCGATGCGGCCGGGGTCCGCTTTGTGTGGTTCTCTGCAGGCTTTGGCACGCCGCGGGTGCGGGAGTATCCGCAGGCACTGGCGTTTGCGGACTATCCGTCGCTGCAGCAGCTGGCTGGCTTCTGAGGCCGGCTGAAAACAGCACAACCCGCGCAAGGCGGGTTGTGTGAGGGGGGCAGCTCCGGCGCTTTGGGTGCTCAGCGTCTGGAAGGCTCAGGGCCGCGGTAGCCCAGCGCCTGTGAAATTTCGTAGGCCGTGCTTTGCAGCTTGGGCAGCCAGCCTTCGTCCAGACGGTCGGCGGGGGCAGAAATCGACAGCGCGGCGATCAGCTTGGCCTGGTCGTCATAAATACCGGCTGCCATGCAACGCACGCCCAGCTCCAGCTCCTCGTTGTCGTAGGCCACGCCGGTGTCGCGGATCTTTTCCAGCTCGCGCTCCAGCACGGGCAGCTGGGTGATGCTGTTGTGCGTATTGCCTGCCAGACCTGTGCGCATGGCGTAGGCGCGCACCCGCTGGGGCTCATCCACTGAGAGGAACAGCTTGCCGTTGGAGGTCAGATGCAGTGGCGCATGGCCACCGATGGCGCGTACCACCTGCATGCCCGATCGCTCACTGTAGGCGCGTTCCACATAGACGATTTCATCGCCCTGGCGCACGCTGAGGTTGACGGGCTGCTGGATCAGCTTGTGCAGCTGGCGCATGCCGGGCAGCGCGGTCTCACGCACGCTCAGCCGTGCTTTGACCAGATTGCCCAGCTCCAGAAACCGCATGCCCAGGCGGTAGCTGCCGGATTCGGGGCGGTCTACGAAGCGGCCAGCGGCCAGGTCATTGAGGATGCGGTGGGCGGTGGAGGGATGCAAACCCGTCTTTTCACTGATTTCCTTGAGCGACACGGCTTCTTCACGGGCGGCCAGAACGTCGATCAGGACAAACATGCGCTCTAGCACTTGAACACTGGGTTTGGCGGGCGTGGTGTCGAGATCGTTTTTCTTCATGTGAA
>JAEZZU010000127.1 GCA_023418355.1 Pseudomonadota bacterium
GTTCGATCCATGTATCACCCACCACAATTTGCGTGATTAGCTCAGCGGTAGAGCACTGCCTTCACACGGCAGGGGTCACATGTTCGATCCATGTATCACGCACCAGTCAAGCAAAACCTCCTGAATCTTCGGATCAGGAGGTTTTTTTTGCTTTGGGGCTCTCTTCTTGCGCAGAACGCACGCACGCATGCCTGTCTGTGTGCGTGCGAAGGGGTGTTCATGCGGCCTTGCGCTGGCTGCTGTGTCGCACTGCGCGCGCGCTGATTTTTGTTGCTTGGGGAAAGCGTGCCATGGCGTATGAAACGGCATCGCAGGTGCTGGAAAACAAACCGACGTAGCGAATACCATGAACGTTGACAATGCAGTACTTCATCTGTGTGGTGGATGGTTGATGTGGTGCAATGTATTACTTATCGACAAGTTTGTTTCAAAATGAAACAAAAAATTGTAACCAGCATCACTGGATCCTGCAGGCAAAGCGTCAACGTGATTGGCGCAGGGCTTTGTTGTGCTGCGTGTGCAGCGCGAGCTACCGCATGAGGGGTGGATGAGGGGTGTGAAAACTGCAAGCAGTGGTTGCTCGCAAAAAAAGTAGCTGCTTGCGCTGATCTATAAAGGTTTTGAAGATGTTTTGTGCTTCAAATCCAGAAAATACAAGCGCAAGACGCTATTGAAATAGTGAAAGGCGCTGCCCCTTGGCGTATCTGAGTCGGGTGATGGCTCAGAGGGGGGAGGGTGTGCAGCTTGCTGCTGTGTGTCGCGCAAAAAGAAAAAGGTCCTGAGAAATTCTCAGGACCTTTTGCTGTCTGGCGGAAGGGGCGGGATTCGAACCCGCGGTAGGCTATTAACCTACACACGCTTTCCAGGCGTGCGACTTAAACCGCTCATCCACCCTTCCTGGGCTGAATCTGCGCTGCAGAACCAGCAAGAAAATAGACCGAATTGCAAACCTTGCGTCTGCAACTGGTGAAACCAAGATTCTATCTCAGTTTTTGGTGCGCAAAATGAAATGCGCATGGTCTGCGTGGGGTGAGCTTGTCGGTATCGTGCGGCAGGTGGGTGCTGGGCCTGTGAGAAAAATTGCTGAAGCTGGCCGTTTGCGACACAACGTGACGCAGTGCTGTGAAGAATCCGTGGCTGCAATTTCAGGAGGAACAGCATGGCAAAACGGCGCAAACAGGCTTCAATGGTGAGCGAGCATCTGGACCCACTGGTCAAGCTGTGGATGCTGCGCATACTGGTGCTGCTGGGCGGGCAGCGTGAGTTTGTTGGTGTGCATGGCTTTCGCAATGATTCGCTGGGCATTGCTCTGGGGCTGGGGCATTGGGTGGATGAGGCGGAGTTTGATTTGCCGGACTACCTGAAGAGCGGTGCAGGCAATGGCAGCGAGTTTGAGGTCAAACGGGTCAAGCAGGCACTGCGGCAGATGCACCAGCAGGCAGAAAGCGACAAGCCGCAGGGCATGGCTTCGGAATTCATGTGCCGCAATATGCGCAGGCTGGCTGAGCTGGTGGGGCTGGACGAGACAGACTGCAAGATTCTGTCGTTTGCCGTAGCGATTCACAGCGAACGCCTGCTTGACGATACGGGCGACTTTCTGGGGCAGCTTTCGTCGTCCAAGGTGTTTCAGGTGCTGTCAGTGCTGCTGGAACTGCCGGAGTCAGTAGTGCGCACGGCCTTGAGTGCGCAGGGTATTCTGGCGCGCTCGGGGCTGGTGTCGGTGGAGCGCAGGGGCTCGGGCACGCTGTGCAACAAGCTGAATCTGCTGTCGGATGTGTTTGCAGACCTCATGGTGTCAGCAGATGCCGATCCGCTGGGCCTGCTCAAAGGCACGGTTGCGCCTTCGCCGCAAGGCACGCTGCGTCTGGCCGATTACGCGCACATTCAGGCTTCGCTGGACATTCTGCAGCCTTATCTGCAGCACAGGGTGCAGACCCGCCGGCGTGGTGTGAACATCTTTCTGCATGGCGCACCAGGCACGGGCAAGAGCGAGCTGGCGCGTGCACTCGCACAGGAGCTGGGTAGCGAACTGCTGGAGGTGTCCAGCGAAGACGAAGACGGTGACCCTATCAACGGTGAGCGCCGCCTGCGTGCTTTTCGGGCTGCGCAGAGCTTTTTCGCGCAGCGCACGGCACTGGTGGTGTTTGATGAGGCTGAAGACGTTTTCAATGATGGGGATCTGATGTTTGGCCGCAAGAGCACCGCGCAGGTGCGCAAGGCCTGGATCAACCGCATGCTCGAAGACAACCCGGTGCCTACGATCTGGCTGTCCAACTCCGTGCGAGGCATGGACCCGGCGTTTATTCGGCGTTTTGACATGGTGATTGAGCTGCCGGTGCCGCCCAGGAAGCAGCGTGAGGAGATTCTGCGCATGAGCTGTGGTGATCTGCTGGATGCGCCGCGCATTGCGGCCATTGCCGAGGTGGAGAGTCTGGCGCCAGCGGTGATTGCCAAGGCGGGTGGGGTGGTGCGAGCCATCAGCGAGGAACTGGGTGCGGTCAAGGCGGCAGCGGCGTTGGAGCATCTGGTTTCCAGCACTTTGCGGGCGCAGGGCCACCGCACGCCGCTCAGGCTGGGTGCGGCTGATGCGAGCATGCGCTATGACCCTGCGTTTATTCAGGCCGATACAGATCTGGAGGCTGTAGCGAAGGGGCTGATGAGCACGCAGTCTGGTCGCCTGTGTCTGTATGGGCCACCGGGAACAGGCAAGACCGCCTATGGCCGCTGGCTGGCTGAGCAGCTGGGCATGCCGCTGTCGGTCAAGCGCGTGTCTGACCTGATTTCGCCCTATGTGGGTGAGTGTGAGCAGAACATTGCGCGCGCATTCAAGGAGGCACAGTCCGAGCAGGCGGTGCTGATGATGGATGAGGTAGACAGCTTTCTGCAGGACCGCCGTGGCGCGCAGCGTGGCTGGGAGGTGAGTCTGGTCAATGAAATGCTGACGCAGATGGAAGCTTTCCCCGGCGTGTTCATCGCTTCGACCAATCTCATGCAGGGGCTGGATCAGGCTGCACTGCGGCGTTTTGACCTGAAGGTGAAATTTGATTTTCTGCAGCCGGAGCAGGCCTGGGCATTGCTGTGCAGCCAGTGCGAGCGCATGCAGCTGCCAGTGCCGACTGATGCGGACCGCGCCCAGCTGGCGCGGCTGCGCAGTTTGACGCCGGGTGATTTCGCGGTCGTGCTGCGCCAGAGCCGCTTGCGCCCCATGCACAGCGTTGCCAGTGTGATTGCAGCGCTGGAGGCGGAATGTGCAGTCAAGGAAGGCGCGAGCCGATCCATTGGCTTTGTGTAAATGCCCTCTGGTGGCAGCTATTGGCGAGAAGAAGAGACGATTTCTTTTGATAGCTGCCAACGCTTGCTGCATAAGCGTTTGAAAGCAATTTGGCTCATAAATCCATGCGGCAACGGAGCTGTGGAGCATGACTTCGCACCCCCTTTAGGTGCAGCTACGCAGGACTGCTGCCTTGAACCAATCTCCGCCTGGAAGCAAAAGCTGCCCATTTCACCAGTTGACTGCGTTGGGATCAATGCGTGTCGCATTGCCAAGCGCTGCGCACTTGCGACTTTTTATTTATACATATATAAATACAGTATTACTGATTAAATAAATGCCTGTTGTGAACGACTACACACTCAAAGAGCTTTGCGCCAAAGTCGATCTGCCTGTCCGCACGGTGCGTTACTACGTGCAAATTGGCCTGCTCGATAAGCCCCAAGGGGAGACACGCGCTGCTCGCTATGGGGACACGCATTTAGATCAACTGGAGCGCATCAAGAAGTGGACTGCGGCTGGGCTGTCTCTGGATCGGGTGCGTGAACTGCTGCACGACGTGCAAGCGGCAGACGTGCCCCTGCGCTCTCCCGTGCCCGGCAGCGTAGAAGTCAAATCCCATCTCTACATCACCGAGGGGGTTGAGGTCGTGCTTGACCCAGCCCGTGCAGGGCTGACATCAGAGTCACTGCGCAGGTTTGCGCGTGGCATTGCCCAGCTTTACGAAGACATCACCGCGCCTGACAGGAATAGGCGCTGAAGCCGCCCTCATCGCACCCAAACAATACTGGAGAAGACTGTGTACACCCCCACCAATGAAGCTGCGCGCATCGAAGCAGGCGGAAGCCAACTGCATTTTTTAGGCGCCCATGCCAAAGGTTCGATCAAAGGGTTCTTGCTGGAAATGCAGTTGGAGCAAAAGTTTCGAAACCCCAGCAAGCGCAATGTGGAAGTGACGTACACCTGCCCATTGCCTTGGGGCAGTGTGCTGCTTGGTGTGGACGTGGTGCTCAATGGACAAAGCCTGCAAGGCAAGGTCGTTGAAAAGACCAAAGCGCGCGAGACTTACGAAGATGCGCTGCAAGAGGGCAATAGCAGCATCCTGGTCGGCTGCAACCCCGATGGCTCCGTGAGCATGGAACTCGGCAATCTGCTCGCCCAGGAAGAATGCTCCATCACACTGCGATATGCACAGGTGCTCCAAGTGCAGCAAGGCAGTATTCGCTGCATGCTGCCAACCACCATTGCGCCTCGTTACGGCGATGCAGTTAAAGAAGGTGGATTTGAGTTGCACACGGCTCCGCTCGATAGTGCACTGGTGGAGTACACGTTTACCGTTGAGCTTGAAATCGAGGGTGAACTGGCCCACGCGGAAATCAGCTGTCCCAGCCACTGCGTCAACATGCGGCTCAAAAGCGGCAAGATGCTGATTTCGCTGGGCGAACAAGCTTGGCTGGATCGGGATTTCATCGTGCTGCTGCAAGACTTGCCTTCGAGCAGCCAGGCAAGCTGGAGCACAGATTTGCTGGAGCCCGCCAAGTCTGTGGTGGTTGCCACCCTGTGTGCTTTGCAGGATGGGCACCAGCAGGAGTTGTTTGTACGAGGCGTGCGCGCGCAAATCTTGATTGATTGCAGCGGGTCTATGGCTGGCAGCAGCATGACCAGTGCGCAAAATGCCGTGCGCAGCATCATTGAAATGCTCGATGAACGGGATGCGTTCACAGTGGGCCGCTTTGGCTCTCGCGTAGAGCATTGCCACAGCCGCCTGGTGCCAGCCTTGATGTCTGAAAAGCAGCAGGCACGGGAATGGGCGGTGCGCTTGCAAGCCGACATGGGTGGTACGGAAATGCAAGCGGCAATCCGCAGCACCCTGGAACTTGCAGATACCCATGGCTCAGATCTATTGCTGGTGACGGATGGTGAAATCCACGGCATCGACAGTTTGCTCAGCAGCGTCAGGCGGCGGGCCCATCGCATTTTCATTGTGGGCATTGGCTCCAGCCCCGCAGAGGCACATCTGCGGCGCTTGGCGGCTGTGACTGGTGGCGCCTGCGAGTTTGTCGCGCCTGGCGAGGCTGTGGAGCCAGCCATACTGCGCATGTTCCGCCGTTTACGCAGCCCTGCGGTGACGAAGCTGCGTTTGCATGTGCCTGAGGAGCTGGAGCAGTGGCATCCCGAAAACCTGCCCACAAGCTGCTTTGTGGCAGACCAGATTACGACTTTTATCCGCTTTGATGGTGCATGGCCTGAAGGCCAGAAGCTGGAGCTGCTGGGCTGTGTAGATGGTGCGCAGCAGGAAACGGTATTGGCGCAATGCCACCCGGTGCAGGTTGATGATCACCGCAATACTGCAGCTCGCTTGCACGCACATGCGGTCTGTGCCCGCCTTAAAGACAGCAAGCAGCCTGGTTTGCTGCGTGAACGGCAAGAGTTGGCGGTGCAATACCAAATCATCACAGATGCAACACACTTTGTGCTGGTGCACGAGCGTGCAGCACAAGACAAGCCAGAAGACATGCCGATTTTGCTGCGCACGCCCAGTATGCAGCCAGAGAACTTGAAGTATTCACGTCGACGAGGGGCAGCAAATACCGTTCAAAGCTTCGCCTGCTCGGCCATGCCCACGCCGATGGGTACTGATATCAGCATCCCTTCCGTTTGGAGAACCAACCGGGCAGATGCTGCAAAGCGTGTAGATGCGCTGTCCCGGGGCTTGCATGATGCAGACGTGGAAATACCAGACTTCTTGCGAAAGGCGGCCTCACCAATGGCTGACTTGGACGGCTCCCCCCAGAGCTTTGTGGACATCGTGAAGAAGAAACGTCCTCACAGTCGTCCACGCAGCTATGCACAACTACGCGACCTCAACGTGCCAGAACAGGTCGTAGCCTGGCTGGAAAAACTGGGGCAAGGCGCGAAACAAGAGGCACAGACAGTGGAGCTGGCGGTGGAGCTTGTGCTGCAATTGGCACGCAAGAACTGGCAATCTGACCAGGAACTGCTTGCCTATGCGCAACAAACCCAGCCGCAACTGCTTAAGCTTTTAACCGCTACAGCACATGCTTGGCCCAACTTCACGGAAGCCTGATGGGTGGTGCGCAGCCGCCATGCAAATCTCACCATTGCCTGATGCCGTCATCTGCTACCCAGTTGGCAGATTGAAAAAGCATAGCTGCTTTGAGCAGGCGAAAAATGGTGATTTGCAAGGGGGGCTGGCTGTGCAGAATTTTGTGTCCACGGACCTTCCGTACAAAGCTTCCCAAGAGCAATATAAAAGAAAAAATAATATTTTTTGAGTTTTTTATTTTTATAGGTTATGATGTAAGGAGTTGCTGCCAACTGACTGACTCAAGTCGCTCAGCAACACTTGCCTGAGGACGAGATTCCTCCACAAGAAAATTACCGCGAAATTTGTCGCACCGTTGGCTTCCGAGCAGCAGCCAAACGAGTTATCTCAAGCTCAAGCAAGCGTTTCGCTTGTTCTCTGACTGATCAAGATTCCACTCTCTCCTATCGCAATGGGCAAGTACTTCGTTACGCCCGCCTCACATAAGACCTCTTGCGGTCTTTTCCAAGCCTCTTTTGCTCTGCAGCGCACCAGGCAGAAAAGCAGCTATTGCCGCGTCTTTCGCTTTGACAAAACGTTTGCCACTGCAGACGAAGCACAAAGCTACGCCGTAACCCAGGGTTGGTTGCAGACATCCATGCAGCCCCTAGCGTGTTGAGCCCTTAGCCAAGCGCTCAACTTCATCCGGTTGCTACGGAGTCCCAACCCTCGCAGCCACTCAAAAACTGTGTCATGTTTCGACACGCTACAAATAAAGGCTCCCAAATGAGCACCAAAATCTACGTTGGCAACCTGCCTTACTCTGTGACCGATTCCAGCCTGGAAAGCAATTTTTCCGAGTTCGGAAGCGTTACCTCTGCCAAAGTCATGATGGATCGTGACACTGGTCGCTCCAAAGGCTTTGCCTTTGTAGAGATGCAGACTGCGGATGCGGCCCAGGCAGCAATCAGCGGACTCAACGGCATCTCTGTTGACGGCCGCTCCATCGTCGTCAACCTGGCTAAACCCCGTGAGGAGGGTCGTGGCTCTGGTGGTGGTCGCAGCGAATACCGAGCTAGCTCACGTCCTAATGTTGGCTATGGCAACGATGGCTATGGCGGCGGTAATCGCTACTAAGCGAACTTCGCTTCCAAGAAAAAAGCAGCTTCAAGCTAATGCCGTTCACTTAAGCCAAGTGAACGGCATTTTTCTTTGATTTGTTGTGGATACTTGCTCAGTTGTTTGTACTGAGTTTGACGTGGTTTCCAAGACTTTCCCACTA
>JAEZZU010000243.1 GCA_023418355.1 Pseudomonadota bacterium
CCCCCCCCCCCCCCCCCCCCCCCCCCCCCCCCCCCCCCCCCCCCCCCCCCCCCCCCCCTAGTGATGCTTCCGACCCAATCCAGACATCCAAACTACACACGTAAAGCTAACTGTCGATGCGATTACCTGTAAAACGAAGATCAGGTTTAAGCAAGACGGCAGTGCCACTGCTGTCCATCCTCAACGGAGCGTACATTTCCCCCGCATCTAGGGAAGACCCTTACTCAAACCACATTCCTTTGCGGCGTTGTTCGATAGTAGGCAGCAAGGTACTATCAGACAGCTTCAGAAACAGATATCAATGGACTCGATGTATGAACGATTTGAACAGTACAGGCGATCGCCTACCCAATAGTGAAAGAAAAATATCGCCTTTTTTAGCCAAAGCTGGAACACCTCGCACAGGTGAAAATCACCTCCCTGGGTATTATTGCAAGCAGAAGAAAATGTGGGTGATCGACACAGAAAATGGTGCGCAGCCCATTATTAATGAGCAAGCGCTTTCGCAATTAATGACTAAAACCAATCAAAAAACAGAGAGTGATGATGAAAATTGGCCTATAAGATATAGCAACCTTTTACAGTTGGTGACCAAAACTGACTCTACTCAAGAGGCAGATGACAATTACTCAGCAAGCCAAATTCTGGCGCTGGTTACCAAGACAAAAACTCAACAGGAAGCAGACGATGACTGCTATGAGTCCTTTGGGTTTCTTGTTGACCATTAAAATTACCCATGTAGGCCTATAGAGATCGGGTTAACTAGGAAAATGATGTTATTAGTCACAAATCGCCGCGACATCACCATCGATTTTGTCGTGGCTGAGTTGAAGCGCCGACACATGCCATTCTTTCGCCTGAACAGCGAAGATTTATCTATGGCTCGCTGCACAATGGCTGCTTATCCCAGAGATGCTTGGTCACTATCCTTTGAGGGCGAGATACTTCAGGGATCGAATGTGAAAGCAGCCTATTTCAGACGACCAGCACTCCCTACTTGCGATGTCAGCATCACTGATAACGGCGAACGGGAATATGCGGAAGCTGAATGGAGCGCTTTACTGAAGAGCTTGTATGCACGATTGGAAGGGCTTTGGCTCAACGATCCGATAGATATATTTACTGCGGAAGATAAGCCTAGGCAGTTGATGCTTGCGAGCGAGATTGGTTTCAACGTACCGAAAACCGTGATTACGAACGACATAGCCTCGGTGCGTGAAGTAGTAGGGGCAGGGCTAGCTATCGGAAAGCCACTAAGGCAAGCGCTGATCAACGGAGATCCGGAGCGGGTGATCTTTACTACTCTCCTGAAGAGTCTTAACAACAGCGACGAAGACGCCATTGCGCTAGCACCATTCATTGCCCAGACCGAGATTAAAAAACTGTATGACGTCCGAGTGACAGTTGTTGGTCGTCAGCTTTTTGCAACTGCGATCCTGTCACAGGAGCAGGAAGAGACTTCGGTAGATTGGCGTCAAGGAAGCCGTCCAGACCTCAAGCATGAGCGTATTGATCTTCCTCATGAAATTGAGGAGAAATGCTTTGCACTTATGAAGCGTCTGAACCTACGTTATGGTGCAATCGATCTGGTGTGCGACCAAAAGGGCAAGCTGTGGTTCTTGGAGATCAACCCAAATGGGCAATGGGCCTGGATCGAGAACCTCACTAAATACCCAATTGCCGCTGCAATCGTTGATGAGCTCGAGGACATCGCCCGATGCCAAAGCTAATTCCAGAATGGTTGTGGCCCTCCTTAACGCCTCTATCACCAGAGAATGAATCACTGCAGCAAGAGTGGCTTATAAATGAGCGAGAAAAGGTCGAGAAAGGACCTTTTGACAATAAAAGTGATGTTGCGCTGGAGGAAGCACGTAGGCTATTTGATGCCGAACAAGAGCGAAGAAGAGGGGCAGATTCCAAAGCGGGTTTATATCTCGCAGCTATCACTGCCCTGATGCCCATCCTGGCAACAATACTTCCCGGGCTTTGGGATATGAAAAACAGCATAGCCTTGAGATACACTTTGCTCGGAATCTTCATTTGTGCATTACTCTACTTAATGCGTGCAGGATTATGGGCCTTGCAAACCATTAAAATTTCTTCCGCAGCTCAATTAAGCCCAGGTGATATTGCAAAAATCTTTCGTTCAAATAATCCAGAAGAGAACCTTGTTAAACAGTTGCTGGGTACTGTTGTTTATAACTATACCGGGACTAACCAGAAAATAAGCTGCATAAAGATGACGCACGAATTCTTGATTCGGGCTTTTTTTTGCTTTGCTGTATTACTAGCAGTCCACGTCGTTTGGCCAACTGCAGCCTGGTCTATTGGGTGGATTCAGAACGCGATCATCAAACCTCTAATGAGCTGCTTGGCTTAGATCTAACGAAACCACCCTTAGGGAACCTCGGCATAAGTTGCGTTTTCACGAGTAAACTCACGATAACTCATTGATTTTGTTGGCGTGAGTTTTGCCAGAATTGAGTTATGCAGACCTTCCTTAGCTCTTTAGTCTAGAAATAATGAATTGAGCAAAATTACAAGGCAAACTAAATGTCCGATCATGGCCGGTAGCACCGTTTCACTCATGCCTCCGAAAGTAGTTACTGAGTGGCACTGATGGACCGGTTTGAGTAGCAATGACGATCGTGTACTTTCGGCCTTGGATCTTCAGGTTCCTCTAAAGACCGAAATCAACATATTTAGGTGTGTCTAAAAACTACAACAGCAAGCTTTCCAGTCGGGTTGCACACTCATAAAGTATTAGGCGAACTAGACATGCACAACACATGTCTTCTAAATTAAGTTAGACGCACATGGAAATCGATCCTAGGACAGAGTCGCTACGAGAGTGGAACCGCCTTGCGCGTGAGAATGCAGAGAACGCTATTGTCTCCTCTATGTTCGAGGCAAGCTTCAAAGCAAGTGAGCTAATCGAATCCTTCTCTACGTGGCTACTCATCGGTACCGCCACCGTCGCGTCCTTCTTCATCACAAATGCAGATAGGCTTCTTCCTTTCATCGGCTCGAAAGGCTTCTTAATTTGTGGTGGGCTCCTGTGCTCCTCCGGCTTCTTCGGCCTTGTCTCTCGGCTCTACGCGTTGCACTGCAAGATACAGATTGAAATTGGTGCTGCAGTTAGAAAGACCTTTGCTGAGCAGTTGATGAAACATCAGGAAGAGGAAGAAAAGATCGATGAGGCAGCAAAGTTTTGGGGGATTACTTTGGAAACGGGCGTTCGACTAGATCGGCTACTAGCCGAATTCTTAAAGCCTCAGCCCCGATGGGTCGCATGGCTTGCCAATAGAACTCTGAAGCGAAACGCTGGGAACCCGCAGGCCGGCTACCTTCCGGTGGTGGAAAGTATGCAGTGGCAAGGAGCTTTTGCAGCGTTGCAAGTGCTCTCATTCTTTGGTTTTGTTGTCGCGGGGTTTGTCGTTGCGGCCAGCATCTAACCCTCCTTGAAGCGGACGTCTGACGGAGCCGCTTAAGTCAAACTTTAGTAGTTCCGCTGACTGATTTGGGTCGATAGCACCAATTCAACTCATGCAATAGCTGTCACTCAGCGCTCAACAGAGTCCTGTGACATCTTTTAGGTGCAGAGCAGACTTGGCAGAAAGAATCAGTGCAATGACTGCTTTCGGCAGCAAGGGGCATCGGTCTTTTTGCGTTGAAAGACAGCAACCTGCCTGAAGCTGACAACCAAAAAATCTACAGATCACCCCAAGGACTCACCGCACATCTCGAAAGCCCCAACCAGCCCCCAAGAGCTGGCTGGAGCCTTCCCTGACACACCTTCAAAACTGGCATAAACAACCATAAAGCTATATGGTTATCTATGCCACTTTCAGCGCAGTTTTAGAGGTCGTCCTCCTCTGCAATGAACCCGTGATCCTGGCGTCTGAAGCGGTGGCCATCCTTCCTCCAGACCGCATTGCTCATACATGCCATCCGTGCAGCCTCAGTCCAAGTCCGCTGAGCACACTCAGGTGCTACGGATGCTTTGACTGAGCGTGAGCTGAGGGACTGGATGTCAGGATCTAGATGGTCCAGGTAGTCGTTGATGGCCTGGGCTAACTGGTTCATCGTTCCTTGTTCTGACATACCTTCCCTGACGGTCTTCAAGGGCGGTTGATCACCTACTTGTCCGAGCCACGTAGAACCCTGAAACAGTTGGTGTAGCAGCCTTGCATCCTCGTATCCAGCCACCAAGAACACCTTCTTCCTTGGGGGCTGCTGACCAGCACGGATCGAGGTTCTTCCCACCGCTTGATACACGGTGTGAATCCGATAAGCCTGGAGCACCTGATCCTTGGTCAGCCCTGTCCTTGTTTGCACCCATTCAGCCTCTTGGGGGGTGGGGTTGGTGACTGCCAAGGCAAGGATGTTGTCCGTGTCCTTGAAGTCGTTCAGACCATGGCTGATCACGGGGATAGGGTGAGCACCGTCAGGCAGTAGAGCAGACCCAGTACCGTACCCAGTCCCGTTATTGGTCTGCAGCAGGAAGCGTGACCCCTTGAGGAACTGAGCACCCAAGTTCACCAAGTGATCCAGCACACGTTCACCTGGGACTGTCTCCCCAGGTTCACCTGTGTGTCTGTTGGAGAACAGGTTGTGCTTGCTGGCCTTGTCGGACTGGTGAAGCAAATACCCCACGGCCACCCATGGACCTTGCTCCTTGTGAACGTCTCGAAGGCGCTCGTGAGAGAACCAGGGGTGGGCAATGAACCGGACATCAAAGCACCGAGACCACAGGTGATGCAGCACCGTATGTTCAAACAGGGCTGAGAGGATGATGGTTTCCGTGAACAGTCCGAACAGCTCTGGGGTGATGTAGCTGGCAAACAGCAAGGATCGAGACCCTGTCAGGGCTGAGGTATCAAGCACACCTTCACCACCAGTCAGCCTGATCCCCCGTGGCACGACCAGTTCACAGCGCATGGCTGGATTGCTGACTGCCTGGGCCAACTGTTGCTGTCCCAAGTGTCTTTGGCCGCAGTGATCCACCTGACCCAAAGACACCTCGTCCACCAAGCCAGACTTGCCAACTGCAGGCAATACACGGTAGTTGTCAGAAGAATCAATGTGGAACAACTCATGGAAGTAACTCAGGCCGTCCTCGGGTTGTGGCCCTAGGTGGTAGTTGATGAAGCTGACAGGTGCAAAGGCTTCGTCCAGGATCAGGCACCAGCGGGATGGATCGTTGATGTTGGCCAGGATGCGGATGAAGGTGGCCGTGGTCAGAAACACCACCCGACCCAGCCCCGTTGGCTGCTCATTGATGGTCAATAGGGCTTCTCTGGCAGCGCCGTAGCCATCCCCTGTGTTGGACTCAGAGTGGATCAGGTGAACGCTGCGCAGGGACTTTGTCTCGGCCAGGGTGTTTTGCAGCAGTTGCTCGGTCTGGTTGAGCAGCCTGATGGTGGGGGCCACGTAGATGAAGTCCTGGGTGCAGGCTTCGGGCCTTGCGATGTACTGGACTGCAGCCACGGTTTTGCCCGAACCGACTGAGGCAGATACAGCGTAAAGCGGCTTCATCTTCACACCCCCTCAGACTGCTCCAGTGTCGTCCAGAGCAGGTCTCTGTGCTGCTTCAAGAGGATGGCAAGGGTGTCGCTGTTGCTGAGCTTGCGTCCCTCGATGCGCTCGTAGTGGCGCTGGCAGTTTTTGAGGTGGTCAAAGAGATAGGTGGGGATGGTGACGGTGCGGATCACACCGAGCAATTTGTTCATGATGAATACCTTCTGCAGTAATGACAAAAGCCTCCGATGGGGAACCCAAGGGAGGCTGCTGAGATAGGAAGAAGCGGGTGCCTCCTCCTCCATAACTGAGTGGTAATCGGCAGAAGTTTTTTTTTTGTTAGTGAGTCACTGCTTTTCTGGTAAGGCAGGCCCGTTTGACGGAGGCAGTTGATATGCCAAAGTGCTGGGCAGTTGCTTGGATGCTGGCGCTATGGGTCTGCCGCCAAGTAGCCACCGTGGCATCGTCGATCTTTTTATCTCGGCCTAAGCGCTTGCCTTCGGCTCTGGCTCGTTCAATCCCAGCCATCTGCCGAGCCTTGATGTTCTCGCGTTCCAGTTCAGCCACGGCAGCCAGCATGGTCAGCATCAGGCGTCCTGCTGGGGTGCTGAGGTCAAAGCCTTCTCGCATGGAAACGAGCGCGACACCCTTGGCCTTGAGTGTCTCTACGGTGGTGAGGATATCGATGGTGTTACGTCCTAATCGGTCAATGGCAGTCACCACCACTGTGTCCCCTTCACGAACATAGGCCAGTAGCTGGGCAAGGGCAGGGCGCTGGGCTGCAGGGATAGCGCCAGAGATACCTTCCTCTCGGAACCACTTGGAGACCTTGTAGCGGCCTTCTATGGCTTGTTTCTGGTTCTCGGTAGTTTGGTCATCCGTGCTGACACGGACATATGCAATGACAGTGGACATGGCGTTATGGGGTGGCTAAATCAAACTAGGTCAAAACCTCTGGCTCAGAAGGGGAAGGGTGGCTCATTGCTTTTCAACGCTATTGATCCATCCTCATGGGCTGTCTGTCGGGTGGCTCACAGGGAGTACCTTTTGAGCCAGGCTGATGGGCCGCAGTCATAGGCACGAGCCTTGCGCCTGACAGTCCAGCACATGGCGCGAAGCGTAGGGGTAAGGGGGGAGTGCCGTTTGGGCGAACTGCCGCTACCCCCTCAAATTTTTGTTAGAGATATTTGGTGCTTTCTTCGCACCTCTCCATCCACCGCGCTTTGCTTTCTCTAGCTTGGGCGCAGTGAAGACACGTGGGAGATTCAACTGCGGGTAGGTGATCGACTCGATGGCTTCGATGCGTTCCTCAAAGCTGATGCTTTGGTAAATCTTGGTGCCAATGCTTCCTTGTGTTTCGTGACCTGTGATGCTGTCTTGCACCTTTTCAGGAATCTTGGCGCGAGACATCTTGGTTCTGACCAAGTGGCGGAAGCAGTGGAAGTCTGGGTACTTTTCGGTGAGGCCGATACTTCTGCGGTATTCGCCAAACCAGTTGGAAATCTGCAGTCCTGGCCGTTCTGCATCAACCTTCAACATGGGCCACAGGCGTGTATGTCCTTCGGCCTGAATCGCTTTGACGTAGTCCAGCAGGCCCAGTCGTATGAGCTCGGAGTGAATGGGGATGGAGCGTTTGCTTGCAGCACTTTTGAGGCGCTGGCCTTCACCGGCGTCCGTAATGTGCAGGAGCGGTACGCCGTCCTCTACGCTGATGTCTGTAGCGCGTAGTTGGGCGAGCTCCCCTATGCGGGCGCCTGTGTATAGCCCAATCAAAGGAATCCAGTACGCGGCATCACTGCCGGACTTTTGGCCTACTGGTGTTGCATATGCAGTAAACAGGGGCTGAGTAAAGAGCTTTTGAAGTTCTTCATCTTTCCAAGGACGGCGTGTTTGCTGCTTCTCCAGTTCAATCTCAAGCCCTTCCCATGGTTGTTTGGGGATGATCTCCAGCTCTCGGTAGGCATACCGGAGTAGCGTTTTGATCCACACCAAGTACATCCTCGCAGTACGGCTGCTAATGGGCTGCTTCAGTAACCAAGACCTGAAGGTATCCCCATGGGCACGAGTGAACTTGTCTACGGTCAAGGGGCCGAGGGCTTGCTCACACGCTTGCACGGCCACCAAGCAAGAGTTTTCGCAGCCTTTGGTGCGCTTTTTGATCTGTAGCCAGCGTTCGTAAAGCTGGCGCAACGTGGGTAGAGACTTGTGCTGGGCGCGAGGGGGAGGCGCTTTTGCTTGGCGCTGCTGGGACTTGGCAGGCGTTTGCAGTAGAGGCTGCTGGTTTGTACCCAAAGAGAAATCAATACCCTCGATCACGCGGTGATGAGCAGAGAGGTCTTGAATGGCTTGTGTCGGTGCCTTCCTGGCGGCATTGAACAGTGCCAAAAGGCGCGTTCTTTCAGCTGAACCCAAGAGTTCAGCTTGTTGCCTGTCGGATGTTCTCAGGCTTTGACGGATACAGCTTCGCCCAAACCTATCTCTGAGGTCTGTCGGAATCGTGGTGCGGAGTTGGTAGACGCCACCTCTGAGCGTGAGGCCTGTGACTCTTGCCATGGATGCGGAGCACTAATCGATTGAACGAAAAGGTCACACACTTGTGTCACAGTTGGTCTGAAATCGCTTCTTTGGGAAGATAACCTTTTGTATTTAAAAGGTTTCCCTAGAGAAGTTGACAAGCCTTACCTCGGCACTGGTTTCACAGTTAGGGCTGCTTGGTTCCCCACCTGACCCGGTTGGCTGCTTCCCCATGCGAGGGGGCCTGTCAGAGATGGATTATAGGGGTGTTTGCGTCTCGAAGATGTGACATGAGCAGATAAAACTGCCTGCCCAGGGCTTGCCAGGCTGGCAGACCGTAGAATCAGCGCCTATGTCTTATCTCGTGCTCGCTCGTAAATACCGTCCCCGCAACTTCGCCGAAATGGTGGGGCAGGAGCACGTCGTGCAGGCGCTGGGCAACGCGCTGACGCAGCAGCGTCTGCACCATGCGTACTTGTTCACTGGCACACGTGGTGTGGGCAAGACCACGGTCTCGCGTATTTTTGCCAAGTCCGTCAATTGCACCGGGCCAGATGGCAAGGGTGGAATCACAGCTACGCCTTGTGGTGTCTGCCCTGCATGTACTGAAATTGATAGCGGCCGCTTTCCTGACTATATCGAGCTGGACGCGGCCTCCAACCGTGGTGTGGATGAGGTGCAAAGCCTGCTGGAGCAGGCGGTGTACAAGCCCGTGCAGGGGCGCTTCAAGGTCTTCATGATCGACGAGGTGCACATGCTCACCAACACCGCCTTCAACGCCATGTTGAAGACGCTGGAGGAGCCGCCCGAGTACCTCAAGTTTGTGCTGGCTACGACTGATCCGCAGAAGGTGCCGGTCACGGTGCTCTCGCGCTGCCTGCAGTTCAATCTGCGGCCCATGGCACCCGAGACCGTGTTTGAGCACCTGACGCAGGTGCTGGCCAAGGAAAGCATTCCCGCAGAGCCCCAGGCGCTCAAGCTGCTCTCTCGTGCCGCGCGCGGTTCCATGCGCGATGCACTGTCGTTGACGGATCAGGCCATTGCCTTTGGCTGTGGTCAGCTGCAGGAAGCAGCCGTGCGCCAGATGCTGGGCAGTGTGGACCGTGGCTATGTGTTTCGTCTGATTGGCGCGCTGTCGCAGGGCGATGGCCGTACTGTGGTGGAAACCGTGGATGCATTGCGCCACAACGGTATCTCTGCCGCTTCCACGCTGGAAGAAATGGCCAGCGTGCTGCAGCGCATGGCCGTGCTGCAGGCCGTGCCAGATATGGCGGCTGCCACCGATGCCACCGACCCGGATGCCGTGCAGATGCTGGAGCTGGCGCAGGCCATGCCTGCTGATGAAACCCAGTTGCTCTACAGCATCTGTCTGCATGGCCGCCAGGAACTGGGGCTGGCCCCCGATGAATATGCCGCCCTGACCATGGCGCTGCTGCGTCTGCTGGCTTTCAAGCCGCAGGGTCAAGCAGCTGCTACAGCACCGGCTGAAAAAAAAACACTGAATCTGCCTGAACTGCCGCCCAGACAGCCTAAAACTGCACCACAGCCACAGCCACAGCCACAGCCACAGCCACAGCCACAGCCACAGCCACAGCCACAGCCACAGCCA
>JAEZZU010000110.1 GCA_023418355.1 Pseudomonadota bacterium
TCGCCTCGATGATTGCGGAGATCGTCTGCGGCGGCGAAGTGGAGGCCAATTCGCTGGTGACCGAGGAATACCTGCTGGCCATGGAGCGCAAGGCCTTCTGCCACCTGATTGGTCAGCCCAAGACCCACGAGCGGATTCTGGGCATGCTCAATACGGGCAAGCCGGTGCGCAATTGATGAAGTAATTCAGATTGCAGGTTATGGCCGATCTACCCCTGAAACAGTCCAAAGACTCCCTCTCCCGCTTGCGGGAGAGGGCAGGGGTGAGGGTGCTGGCTCGAACACTGAGACATTCCTCCACAGATGCGGAGCAATTGCTTTGGCGTCACTTGCGCGCAAGGCAATTAGGTGGTTGCAAGTTTCGCCGTCAGTACCCGTTTGGGATTTATGTGCTGGATTTTGTATGCCTTGAGCGCAACCTCGTGATAGAGCTCGATGGTGGCCAGCACAACGAAACTGAACAGATGCGCCATGACCAGATTCGTACAGCGTGGCTGCAGGCGCAGGGTTTTGTCGTCCTGCGTTTCTGGAACCACGAGGTACTGCAACAAACCAGCGATGTGCTTGCGCGTGTGCTGCAAGCCCTCACCCCAACCCTCTCCCACAAGTGGGAGAGGGAGGAATAACAAGGACACATCATCATGAGTAAACAAGTACAAGACGCGTACATCGTTGCCGCCACACGTACCCCCATTGGTCGTTCGGGGCGCGGTTACTTCAGAAACACCCGTCCGGACGATCTGCTGGCCGCCTCCGTGCGCTCGGCCCTGCAGCAGGTGCCTACGCTGGACCCCAAGGCGATTGAAGATGCCATCATCGGCTGCTCCTTCCCCGAAGGTGAGCAGGGCATGAACATGGCGCGCATGGTCATGGGTATGGTGTTCCAGAATCCGGTGGGTGGTATCACCGTGAACCGCTTCTGCGCTTCCGGTATCTCGGCCATCCAGATGGCGGCGGACCGCATCCGCGTGGGTGAAGCCGATGTGCTGATCGCCGGTGGTGCCGAGTCCATGAGCATGGTGCCCATGGGCGGCAACAAACCTTCGTTTAACCCTGAGGTGTTTGCCAAGGATGAGAACGTCGGCATTGCCTATGGCATGGGCCTGACGGCCGAGAAGGTGGCCCAGCAGTGGAAGGTCAGCCGCGAGCAGCAGGACGCCTTTGCGCTGGAGTCGCACCTGCGTGCCATCAAGGCGCAGCAGGCTGGGGAGTTCACGGACGAAATCACGCCCATAGAAGTCATCGAGCGCACGCCCAATCTGGCAACCGGCGAAGTCATCACCAGGAGCCGCACTGTGAACCTGGACGAAGGTCCACGCCCTGACACCACGCTGGAGGCACTGGGCAAGCTCAAGCCCGTGTTTGCGGCGCGTGGCTCGGTGACGGCCGGTAACTCCTCGCAGACCAGCGACGGCGCAGGTGCATTGATTCTGGCCAGCGAAAAGGCGGTCAAGCAGTTTGGCCTGACGCCCCTGGCGCGCTTTGTGAGCTTTGCCGCGCGCGGTGTGCCGCCCGAGATCATGGGTATCGGCCCCATCGAAGCCATACCTGCAGCCCTGCGCTACGCTGGCATCAACCAGCAGGACATTGACTGGTACGAGCTCAACGAAGCCTTTGCCGCCCAGTCGCTGGCGGTGATGAATACGCTGGGGCTGGACCCCGCCAAGGTCAATCCCATGGGCGGTGCGATTGCGCTGGGCCACCCGCTGGGGGCGACCGGTGCCATCCGTGCCGCGACCGTGGTGCACGCCCTGCGTCGCCACAACCTGAAGTACGGCATGGTCACCATGTGCGTGGGTACCGGCCAGGGTGCGGCTGGCATCTTCGAGCGCGTCTAAGCCATGGACGATGCAGCCACGGAACGCGCAGTGGCCGTGCGCTGGCAGTCCTGCAGTCTGCAGGTTGCTGGCGCAGCCGGCCCTCTGGCGCTGCGGCGTTGCCAGCCCGTGGATGTGCCGGTACACGCCCAGGCCGTGATTGCAACGGCCATTGGCGTGCCGCAGCGCTACTACACCGCCTTTGCACAGTGGCTGGCCGCCCACGGCTATGCCGTGACCACGTTTGACTACCGCGGCCATGCGGAATCTCTGCATGGGCCGCTGCGTAAGGCCAAGGCCAATCTGCTGGACTGGGCGGCGGACTGCGCGGCCGTGGCCGAGCATGTACGGGCGCAGGCTCCTGAGCTGCCGCTGTACTGGCTCGGCCACAGTGTGGGGGCGCAGCTGCCCGGCATCAACGGCAGTGCCATGCCCATTGACGGCATGCTGGCCATAGCCAGCGGCAGCGGCTACTGGCGGGACAACGCCACGCCCACCCGGCGCAAGGTGCTGCTGTGGTGGCATGTGATTGCACCGGTGGTGACGGCCGTGTGTGGCTGTCTGCCAGGCAAAAAGCTGGGCTTGGTCGGTGACCTGCCCGCGGGTGTGCTCTGGCAGTGGCGCAGATGGTGTCTGCACCCCAATTACGGCATTGGCGTGGAAGGTGAAGCCCTGCGCAACGCCTACGCATCGGCACGCTATCCCGTGCATGCGTTTTCGGTCGAGGACGACGAGATGATGTCGTGGCGTTCCACGACCTCGCTGGTCGGCTGGTACCGCAGCAGCGCGCAGCGCATTGAGCGGCTGCGCATGCTGGATGTGCCTGGTCGCCGTATCGGGCACTTTGGGTTCTTTCGTTCCGAGATGGAGCACACCTTGTGGCCCCGCGCACTTGCGGTGCTGGAGCGCTGGAATCTGGGAGAGGTGACGCCTAAAGGTCAGCCCTCTGCAGGTAATGGCGCTACAGTCATGGGCATGGAACGCAGGGCCTGCGCTGTCAGCCGGCAGTGTGGCCAAGGTGAGCTTTTCTCGGAGAACCCATGATATGAGCACCGTTCAAGACGCCAACACCACCGTTGTGTCAGGTTTCCATCCGCTGGATGTCGCGCTGCGCATGACGCCGCAGCACGACGGCAGCATGCAG
>JAEZZU010000335.1 GCA_023418355.1 Pseudomonadota bacterium
AGCGCATCGACCATGGCGTGCAGTCCGAAAAAGACATGGCCCTGATGCAGCGCCTGGCGCAGACCCAGATGCCGCTCACAGTCTGCCCGCTGTCCAACCTCAAGCTGTGCGTGTTCAAGGACCTGCGTGAGCACAATCTGCCGCGCCTGCTGGCGGCGGGGCTGAAGGTGACGGTGAACTCGGATGACCCGGCCTACTTTGGCGGCTACGTCAATGACAACTACCTGCAGCTGTTTGCCGCCACCGGCATGGGCGCTGCACAGGCCTACCAGCTGGCGCGCAACAGCCTGGAGGCGACCTTTGCCACAGCGGAGCAAAAAGCTGCCTGGGTGCAGCAGCTCGATGCGCACTTCGCATCCTTTGCCGCGTAGTTATCAAAAGCAGAGCGGCTGGCGCTTGAATTTATTGGTTTTCAGATATTTATGTATCTGAAACCTTTATTTTTCAAGCGCTAGCCGCTCTTTTATTAATAGCTATTCCAGTGCTTGCAATGCGGCACGAAGCTTTTCGGCATAGCCCTGCAGCAACGGCACGGCCGGTTCCTTGCGCGGCCAGCTCAGCGCCACGCCATCGTCCTCATGGCGCGGCAGCACATGCATGTGAAAGTGGAACACCGTCTGCCCGCCCGCCTTGCCATTGGCCTGAAACAGAGTAATGCCATCGGGTGCAAACGCCTGCTGCGCGGCCTGCGCGATGCGCTGCGCGGTCTGCATCACGGCGGCGGCTTCCTCGGGTGTGAGGTCCAGCACCGTGACGGCGTGGCGCTTGCTGGCCACCAGCACATGGCCGGGGTTGACCTGGCCAATGTCCATGAAGGCCACGGTCAGATCATCTTCATAGATCTTGGCGGCGGGAATCTCGCCCGCCACGATCTTGCAGAAGATGCAGTGGCCGGGCGGGGAGGTGTCGACAAACATGGGCATGGCAGGTCTCCGGAAATGAGGAAGGCAACAACTGGCTCCATCGTAGAAAAGCACGGCTGTCGCCGCCAGTGTGGTTAGTCCGCAAACGCAGGGCTGCGGGTTTACCCGCTAGAATCCCCCGCTTCGCCTGCCGCATTGCTCCAGCGGCGGGCGAACTTGTTCTCATATGGAGCCATGTAGAGGAACACCATGTATAAAAACCTCGCAGCCACACTCGTGGCCGCCTGCGTTGCCGCTTCGTCTTTTGCACAATCTTCCGCAACGCCTCCCGCTCCCTCCCCATCTCCCACCAAAGCTGCTTTTGTCTATGTGACGCCCGTGCTGCCTGCCGGCTGGACGCGCCAGCATGAGGAAGGCCGCCTGCAGCTCGAACGTGCGCTGGGCGCGCAGGTGCAGACGGTGGCGGTGGACAACGTGCCGGAGAGTGCCGATGCGGAACGTGTGATTCGCGACCTGGCCGCGCAGGGCAATGACATCATCTTCACCACCAGCTTTGGCTATATGGAGCCTACGCTGCGTGTGGCCCAGGAGTTCCCGAACGTGAAGTTCGAGCACATCACGGGCTACAAGCAGACGGCCAATGTGGCCAATGCCAATGCGCGCTACTACGAGGGGCGCTATCTCTCGGGCATTGCGGCGGGCCGCATGAGCGAGAGCGGGGTAGCGGGTTTTGTCGCGGGCTTTCCGATTCCTGAAGTGGTGCAGGGCATCAACGCCTTCGCACTGGGCATGCGCAGCGTGAACCCGAAGGCACAGGTCAAGGTGATCTGGCTCAACGCCTGGTTTGACCCCGCGCGCGAGCGCGACGCTGCCATGACGCTGATGGACCAGGGCGCCGATGTGCTGTCCTTCCAGGTGGCCAGCACGGCCGTGATGGCCGCCGCACAGGAACGCGGCAAGATGGCGATAGCCTTTCACTCCGACATGCGCAAGGATGGTCCTGATGCACAGCTGCTGGCCGTAACCCACCACTGGGGCGGCTACTACAGCCAGCGCGTACAGGCTGTGCGTGATGGCAAGTGGACTTCGGGCGACGTCTGGGGTGGTGTGAAAGAAGGCATGGTCAAGGTCGAACACTTTGGCCCCAAGCTGCCCAAGGCCGTGCGCGAAGAAGTGCTGGCGCGCCAGCAGGAAATGGCAGCAGGCAAATTGCAGCCCTTCCGTGCCGTGCAGGCGGATATCCGCGACAACCAGGGCCAGGTTCGCATTGCCAAAGGTTCGCAGTTGAGCGATGCCCAACTGCTGCAGATGGACTGGCTGGCTGAAGGCGTCGTGGGCAGCATTCGCTGATGCTGCTTGTCTGAGAAAGAAGCGGTGTTCCAGATTTGGGCGGTAAGTACGTACACCGCTGGAGCCGCTTTGCTCAGAAAATCAGGAGCGCTTTGCGCAGGGATTGGCTGGTTTTTTGCATGGTTTGTGCTTTAAACCCCCTCTAATCCAGCGCAAACCGCTCCTTTTTTTACTGGGATGCATGATGACCATGAAGATCTACCGCAGTGCCTTGCTCCGTTTTGCCGAAGACGGCAGCCCCCTGTATGACAGCGATGGTCTGCTGGCCGTTGCTCCTGATGATCAGGGCCAGGAACGCGTGGTTGCGGCCGGCAGCTGGCAGGCACTGCAAGCGCAGTATGCGCAGCAACCGGATGCGGAAGTCATTCATCTGCCCGGCAAGCTGATCGCGCCGGGCTTTGTGGACATGCACATCCACTACCCGCAGACCGATGTGATTGGCGCGCCCGCCGATGGCCTGCTGCCCTGGCTGGAGCACTACACCTTCCCGCACGAATCGCGCTTTCACGACCGTGCCTACGCGGACAGCGTGGCGGCCTTCTTTCTGGACGAACTGCTGCGCAATGGTGTGACCACAGCGCTGACCTTTGCAACCTCGCACCCCGCATCCGTTGATGCCATCATGGCCGCCTCGCAGCAGCGCGGCATGCGCATGATCGCTGGCAAGGTGCTGCAGGATCGCCACAGCCCCGATGGGGTGCGCGACGATACCGAGCAGGGGCTGATCGATACCGAAACCTTGATCGGTCGCTGGCACGGCGTGGATCGGCTGGGCTACGCCATCACGCCGCGCTTTGCCCCGACCAGCACGCCGGAACAGCTCCAAGGCGCCGGAGAGCTGGCGGCCAAATACGGCGATGTGTGGATCCACTCCCACGTCTCGGAAAACCTCGATGAAATCCGCTGGGTGCGCGAGCTCTACCCCGAGGCGCGCAGCTACCTCGACGTCTATCAGCGCTTTGGCCTGATGCGTGAACGTGCCGTGTATGCGCACTGCATCTGGCTGGACGATATGGACCGCGCGCTGATGCGTGAAACCAAAACAGCGGCGGCCATCAGCCCGACCAGCAATCTGTTCCTGTCCAGCGGCTACTTTGATTACCTCAAGGCCGATGCCGCAGGCTTCATGTACGGCCTGGCCAGCGATGTGGGCGGCGGCATGAGCTTTTCGCCATTCCGCACCATGCAGGCCGCCTATGTCGTGGGGCGCGAGCAGCACAGCAAGCAGGGCCTGAGCCTCAAGCCCACCCACCTGTGGTGGCAGCACACCGCTGGTGCGGCCAAGGCGCTGGGGCTGGAGGGCGTGATCGGCAACCTGCAGCCGGGCTGCGAGGCAGACTTTGTGGTCATCAACCCCGCCTGCACGCCGCTGCTGGCGCGCAAAACGGCGCAGGCACAGTCGCTGGACGAGCTGCTTTTCGCGATGATCATCCTCGGCGATGACCGTTTGATTGAGCAAACCATCGTCTCTCAAGCAAAATAGCGCCATTGCAGGCAACTTATCGCCGCACCCAGCTATAAAAAATTCAGCGAACAGGATTTCTTCATGAGCATCATGAGCGACAAATGGATCCGCCAGATGGCGGAGCAGCACGGCATGATCGAGCCCTTTGAGCCCGGTCAGATCCGTGAAGCCAATGGCCACAAGATCATCAGCTACGGTACATCCAGCTATGGCTACGACATTCGCTGCGCCCGTGAGTTCAAGGTGTTCACCAATATCCACAGCACCGTGGTCGATCCCAAAAATTTCGACGAAAAGAGCTTTGTCGATTTCGAAGGCGACTACTGCATCATCCCGCCCAACAGCTTTGCGCTGGCTCGCACGGTGGAGTACTTCCGCATTCCCCGTGACGTGCTGACCGTATGCCTGGGCAAGAGCACCTACGCGCGCTGCGGCATCATCGTGAACGTGACACCGTTCGAGCCCGAGTGGGAAGGCTATGTGACGCTGGAGTTCTCCAACACCACACCACTGCCAGCCAAGATCTACGCTGGTGAAGGCTGCGCACAGGTCCTGTTCTTCCAGGGCGACCAGCCTTGCGAAACCAGCTACAAGGACCGTGGCGGCAAATACCAGGGCCAGCACGGCGTGACCCTGCCACGTACCTGATCAGTGGCTCTGGGCGCGTGATCCCGCGGCTGGGGTCACGCGCAGCTTCTGGTTTTCAGCCAAACAGCCGCGCAAAAAAGCCTTTGCGCTTGTGCTTTTGCTCCAGCTTGCGTGCCACCTGCTGCTTGGTGCGCTCAATGTCTTGCCTGCTGCCCTTGCCGGTCATGCGCTGATAGGTCTTGACCGCATCCACGTAGCCATGGTCTTCGTTGCGGATATGGCTGAACAGCCAGCGTGACAGCATGGTGTGCAGCTCCTGTGCCACATCTTCACCTGCTTCAAAACGGGTCTGCATTTCGCCTACGCGGCGAGTGAACAGTTCATGCACGCGCTTGTGCAGGTCTGTAAAGGCGTAGCCGGAGTCTTCCAGCATGCGTTCTTCATAGGCGAAGTGAGAGATGGTGTAGTCCACGGTTTCTGCAATCACTTCACTCAGTGCAGCGCGGTCTGGAGACTCGCGCAGTTCGTGCAGGCGGTTGATGTAATCCACGATGCGACGATGCTGAATATCAATTTCGTCAATGCCTGTATTCAGATCTTCTACCCATTGCAAAACCGCCATTGCACAACCCTCTGTCGTTTTTTGAAGCACTGTGATGCACGGGTGCTTCAATCATTTGATTTTTAGGGGAAACCCCTTAAAGATTATGGTTGGCCACCATCAGGCATGGCAAGGCTTTGCTGGAATAAATGTATGCATTTTTGGTATCAAGTTTTTGCATACGGATAATTCTATGTTTATCAATAACTTGCGTTTACTTTGTTCGTAAGTCTGAATGAATTATTAATAAAATGCTTGGTCTTTTTGTTGGTGCTAATAAATGATTGAATGTATTTTGATAATGTAAGGGATAATAAAAAATGTATTTATTTTTTAGAAATCATTATTAATTTTGATAAATATCAATAAAAATGACTTGACCTGAAAAGAAATTCAAAGGCGGATTCAAATCTGAACTGCAACACCTGCAACTGTTAAGGTCAGCAGATGTCTGCAAGTCGTTCGCCATACAGCCAACTCCAACCCGAAGATCGCCTCACCATCGCCAGCTTGCTACAGCAGCG
>JAEZZU010000338.1 GCA_023418355.1 Pseudomonadota bacterium
CCAGACATCGCCTGATGAGCACTTCCACCCAATCGGATTCCGCAGCCAAAAAAGACGTGACCAAACTCCAGCGTGCCATCGTCGATGGCCTGGAAGACGTCAAGGCCCAAGACATTCAGGTGTTCAATACCGAACACCTTTCTCCGCTGTTTGAGCGCGTCATCGTTGCCAGCGGTACTTCTAACCGCCAGACCAAGGCGCTGGCTGTCAGCGTGCGTGATGCGGTCAAGAAGGCGGGCTTCAAGGTGCCCCGCAACGAAGGCGAAGAAAACGGTGAGTGGATCATCGTGGACTGCGGCCAGTGCGTGGTGCACATCATGCAGCCCATGATTCGCCAGTACTACCGCCTGGAAGAAATCTGGGGCGAAAAGCCTGTGCGTCTGAAGCTCGGCGGTGCCAAGCCTGCCAAGATTTTTGCTTCGGAAGATGCTTCTGAAGAAGGACAGACCGCCAAGAAGCCTGCTGCCAAGAAGGCCGTGGCAGCTGTGGATGGCAAGACCGTGGTGAAAAAAGCGGCAGCCAAGAAGTCTGCCGCCACCAAGACCGCTGCGGCCAAGCCTGCAGCTGCTAAGACGGCTGCTGCCAAGAAACCCGCCGTGAAAAAGCCTGCAGCCAAGAAGCCTGCTGCAGCCGTGAAGACGGTGGTGATCAAGCCTGCAGCACCCCGTGGCGGTGCCAAGAAGGCTGCAGCCAAGAAGTAATCGGGCATGAAGCTGCTGATTGTGGCCGTAGGCCAGCATGTGCCCGACTGGGCGCAGACGGCTTACGACGATTACGCCAAGCGCTTTCCGCCCGAGCTCAAGGTCGAACTCAAGGCCGTCAAGACCGAGCCACGCGGCTCCAAGACGGTGGAGACTTTGTACGCTGCAGAGCGCAAGCGCATTGAAGCGGCCATTCCTCGCGGTACGCGCATTGTGGTGCTCGATGAGCGTGGCACCAATCTGACTACCAAGGCGCTGGCACAACGCCTGCAAAGCTGGCAGCTCGAAGGTGATGATGTGGCGCTGGTGATTGGTGGACCAGATGGTTTGGATCCTGCCTTCAAGCAGGCAGCGCATGAAAAGATTCGTCTGTCTGACCTGACGCTGCCGCATGCCATGGTGCGCGTGCTCCTGATTGAGCAGCTGTACCGTGCCTGGTCCGTGAATGCTGGACACCCTTACCATCGCGAGTAATCGCTGTTACTGCTTGCATATCCAAGGCCCGTGCTGACCAGCCGGGCCTTTGTTTTGTTGCGGTGTCAGGCACATAAGGTGCTTGCCGATTGCAGTCTGCAGGCACAACTGGTACTATTTTTTTAGTAGCTTCTTGCGCTTGATGGACGGGCGCTGCAGGCCAATTTTCTTCATATTTCTCTATGTCCGAATTTCTCTATCTTGCTTCCCAGAGCCCTCGTCGCAGCCAGCTGCTGCAGCAAATTGGTGTACGCCACGAAATTCTGGTGGCCAATACCGATGGTGATATCCAGGAAGATGCCGAAACCATTGAGGTCGTGCTCCCCGGTGAAGCTCCGCGCGACTACGTGCAGCGTGTCACCGGCCTGAAGCTGGACGCCGCCGTGGCACGCCTGCAGCGCCGTGGCCTGCCCGTGGCACCGGTGCTGACCTCCGACACCACGGTAGCGCTGGGCGCAGAAATTCTGGGCAAACCTGCGGATGCCGAGGATGCCAAGGCCATGCTGCGCAAGCTCTCGGGCCAGACGCATGAGGTGCTCACGGCGGTGGCCGTGCAGCACGGTACGCAGCGCCTGCAGACGCTGTCGGTGTCAAAAGTGTGCTTCATGGCCATGACGCAGGCGCAGATTGATGCCTACGTCGCATCCGGAGAACCGTTTGGCAAGGCCGGTTCCTACGGCGTACAGGGCCTGGCTGCGGCCATGATCGAGCACATGGACGGCAGTTATTCAGGCATCATGGGCTTGCCCGTGTTTGAAACGGCGCAATTGCTGCGTCAAATTGGCTGGAAGCTGTAAGCCTCGGCAACGGCAGCACACAACACCTCAAAAAAGCACACAAGACATGCAGCAAGACATTTTGATTAACTGGTCACCGCAGGAAACGCGCGTGGCTGTGATTGAGCAGGGCGCCGTTCAGGAATTGCACATCGAGCGCACGCTGGAGCGTGGCCTGGTGGGCAATATCTACCTGGGCAAAGTCTCGCGTGTGCTGCCAGGCATGCAGTCGGCCTTTATCGATATTGGTCTGGAGCGCGCAGCCTTTTTGCATGTGGCTGACGTGTGGCAGCGCCATGAAAGTGGCGACGCGCCCATGATTGCGCGCAAGAACGAGCCGCTCAAGCCCATTGAACACCAGGTGTTTGAAGGCCAGTCCATTGTGGTGCAGGTCATCAAGGACCCCATCGGCACCAAGGGCGCACGCCTGTCTACGCAGATCAGCATTGCGGGGCGCCTGCTCGTGCATCTGCCGCAGGACGAACACATTGGCGTGTCGCAAAAGATTCCCGCTGAAGAGCGCGAAGTGCTGCGTGCGCGGCTGCAGAAGCTGGTGGGCCTGCGTGAAAACGGTGGTGGCGGCGGCTTCATTTTGCGCACCAATGGCGAAGATGCGAGCGACGAAGAGCTGGCCGAGGACATTGCCTATCTGCGCAAGACCTGGGCACGCGTGAAGAATGCAGCCATCACGCTGCCTCCCATGACCTTGCTGCACCAGGACCTGAACCTGCTGCAGCGTGTGCTGCGTGACCTGGTCGGGGAGCAGACGCAGAGCATCCGCATCGACTCACGCGAGCAGTTTGACAAGCTCATGGCCTTTGGCAAGGAGTTCATGCCCAGCGCGGCCACCAAGCTGCAACTGTACAAGGGCGAGCGGCCCATTTTCGACCTGTATGCCGTGGATGAAGAAATTGCCCGCGCACTGGGCAAGCGCGTGGACCTGAAGTCGGGCGGCTATCTCATCATTGACCAGACGGAAGCACTGACCACGATTGACGTGAATACGGGGGGCTTTGTTGGCGCGCGCAATTTTGATGACACCATCTTCAAGACCAATCTGGAAGCAGCGCAGGCCATTGCACGCCAGCTGCGGTTGCGTAACTTGGGTGGCATCATCATCGTGGACTTTATCGACATGGCCCACGAAGAGCACCGCGAGCAAGTGCTGGATGAATTGCGCAAGCAGCTCACGCGCGACCGCGTCAAGACCATGGCGGGCACGTTCTCACAGCTGGGGCTGGTGGAGATGACGCGCAAGCGCACACGCGAGTCGCTGGCGCACATGCTGTGTGAGCCTTGCCCTGTCTGCCACGGCAAGGGCAGTGTCAAGACCGTGCGCAGCGTGTCCTATGAAATCCTGCGCGAGATCCTGCGTGAAGCACGCCAGTTTAATCCCAAGGAATTCCGTGTGGTTGCCAATCCGGATGTGATTGACCTGCTGCTTGATGAAGAAAGCCAGCATCTGGCGGGCCTGAGCGACTTCATTGGCAAGCCGATTTCCCTGCAGGCCGAAGGTGGGCTGTCACAGGAGCAGTACGACATCGTTTTACTGTAAGCAGGGCATCTGCTGTTGGACATCTGTTGTGCTTTGGACTTGCTTCAATAACGCTGTTCTCTGTAGTGAAAAGCGTATGATGCAAGTCAAATTCAACAATGTTTGAAAGAATTGAAGCTGCTGAAGCAACGTTGCGATGACGTGCGCCTCACGGTGGATAGCTTGTAGTAACAGCCAGGAAGAAATTTCACAATGGATTGGGTACCAGTAGCCTTTATCACGTTCAAGGGGCTTGTGTTCGGAGCGTGCATGTTCTATGCCATCAAGTGGCACTACGAGCAGGGCAAGAAGAAGGGCGAAGATACGCGCACCTTGCTGCTCACCAGCACCAAGGTGGTGGGTGGCTTTGTGGTGGCTGTCGGGATTGTGATGTTCCTGACCTTCTACCTGGCCAGCAGCCTGGGCATGGATTTGAATTACTGATCCGGGCAGACGCACGCATCTGCTGAATGAATCAGCGTCATGTGCCGCACAGGCCATGGCGCTTTTTTGCGTCTTGGTGTTGCATACACGCAGGAGGTGACTATCTGCTATGTATAAAAGAAGAGCGGCTAGCGCTTGATTTTTAAGGCTTTCAATATGGAAAGTATTTGAAAACATTGTGAATTCAGCGCAAGCAGCTATTGATTTCTTTTAGATATTCTGTGTATGTGCTCAGAGTCTTTATTTCTAAGATGTTTGAGCTATAAAAAACTGAGCAAATATTCGTTGGCGGTTAGAAGGCTGATTTCCATAATCCCAAGCTAGTGTCCTGTCCCGCTAATACGTGAGCAAAGTCGATGGAGCTTTTCGAGGATCGAATCTGCGGTGGCAGTCCATTTGAAGGGCTGGCAGTTGACGTTGTGCGCCGTAACGAAGTGATCGATGCG
>JAEZZU010000339.1 GCA_023418355.1 Pseudomonadota bacterium
ATCTTCCAGCCCAGACGCATGATCTGGTCATAACGGAAGCGAGGGAATGTGGCGCGGATCCAGATAAACAGACTCACCACAATTGCCGTCTTCAGCGCCAGCCAGATCCAGCCGGGGATGAAGGACAGAGCTTCCACTGGAGGCAACCAGCCGCCCAGGAACATGATCACCGTCAGGATGGAGACCAGCCACATGCAGGCATATTCCGCCAGGAAGAAGATCGCAAAGCCCATGCCCGAGTACTCGACCATGTGACCCGCCACGATTTCGGACTCACCTTCGACCACGTCGAAGGGGTGACGGTTGGTTTCAGCCACGCCGGAAATCATGTAGACGAAAAAGATGGGCAGCAGGGGCAGCCAGTTCCAGGACAGGAAGCTCAGGCCCATGTCGGCAAAGGTACCCTGCCCTTGGCTCATCACGATCTGCGACAGGTTCATGCTGCCTGTCACCATGATCACGATCAGGAAACAGAAGCCCATGGCGATTTCATAGCTCACCATCTGTGCCGAGGCACGCAGCGCACCCAGGAAGGCGTACTTGGAGTTCGATGCCCAGCCCGCAATGATCACGCCATACACCTCAATGGAGGTGATAGCCATCATCAGCAGCAGGCCTGCATTCACATTGGCCAGCGCGACGTCTGGGCCAAAAGGAATGACAGCCCATGCAGCAAGCGCTGGCATGATGGACATCACAGGACCGACATAGAACAGCCCCTTGGATGCCACGGTGGGCATGATCAGTTCTTTGGTCAGCAGCTTCAGGCCGTCAGCGATGGGCTGCAGCAGACCCCAGGGGCCTACACGGTTAGGACCGGGACGCACCTGCATCCAGCCCAGGAACTTGCGTTCCCACAGCGTAAGGTAGGCAATCGCCAGCATCAGGGGCACGACCACCGCCACGATACCGAGCAGAATCCAGATCACTGGCCAGGCGGCGTCGGTCCACCAGGCTGCATCTACCAGGCTGGCGCCTGCAATCTTGAGTTCGTCAATCATGCGGCACCTCCCACTTGTGCCTGGCGTGCATCCGCTGTCAGCTGCAGCGATGGCGCACGACGGACAATGCTGTCCAGTTGATAGATGCTTGCAACCACGGGCTCAGCCACAGCACCTGTTGGCACCTGGATGGCTGTCTTTGTCGCATTGCTCAGAACCTGTGCGGGTACCTGTGCGGTGTCTGCGCCAATCGCAGTGGCCAGCACGTCCTGGGACGATTCGTAGTCGACACCCTGCACACCCAGCAGATTGGCCAGCACGCGCAGCACCTTCCATGCAGGACGGGTTTCGCCCAGAGGCTTGACCACGGCGTGGAAGCTTTGCACGCGACCTTCGGCATTCACAAAGCTGCCAGAGGTTTCCGTGAAAGGCGCGATGGGCAGCAGCACGTCGCTGATGTCCAGATTGGTCTTGAAGGGACTCAAGGTCACAACCATCTCGGACTTGTTCAGACCTTGCAGTGCCTGCTGACCGGCAGCACTGTCCAGTGCTGGCTCGTTGTTCAGCAGAATGGCCGCCTTCAAGCCACCAGCCATCATCTGCGCAGCGTTCAGGCCATTGGCCTGAGGCTGAGCCTTGACCCACTGCGCACCCACGGTGTTGGCAGCTTCGGTCAGATAGCCCACGGTAGCACCTGTCTGCTCGCCAATCCAGTTGGCCAGCGCCAGCAGCTCTGCGGCATGGGGATGGTGGGCTGCAGCATTGCCCAGCAAAATAGCCTTGCGCTCGCCCGCCATCAGCGCTTGTGCGATGGCATCAGCTTCAGCATTGGCTTGACCAGCGGCAGGAGCCTGCACACCCTTGGTCTGTGCCACAGCAGCAGCCACATCGGCCAGCGCCTGTGCCCAGTCCTGCGCAGCGACCACCGAAGCGGTCACAGGCATGGCCCAGTCATAGACCTTGGCATTCAGTGCAAACACCTGGCAACCCTTCTTGGTCGCCTGGCGGATGCGCTGTGCAAACAATGGATGGTCCTTGCGCAGGTTGGAACCGACCACCAGAGCGGCCTGCAGGTCCGACAGCGCAGCAATTGAAGTACCCAGCCAGCGCACACCTTCGGCGGCATTGAACTGTGCATGGCGCAGGCGCCAGTCAATGTTGTCGCTGCCAATACCACGCAGCAGCTGGCCAGTCAGGAACAGCTCTTCCAGCGTGCTGTGGGGGCTGACCAGAGCGCCAATGCTTTGAGCACCGTGCTGGTCCTTGATCTGCTTCAGACCATTGGCAACGTATTCGAGGGCGGTCTGCCAGTCCACGGCTTTCCATTCACCGCCCTGCTTGATCATGGGCTGTGTCAGACGGTCTTCACCGTTGAGCGCTTCGTAGGAGAAACGATCACGGTCGGCAATCCAGCATTCATTGACAGCTTCGTTCTCGAAAGGAACGACGCGCATGACCTTGTGGTTCTTCACCTGCACGATCAGGTTGGCACCGGTGGAGTCATGGGGCGACACCGACTTGCGGCGCGACAGTTCCCAGGTACGGGCGCTGTAGCGGAAAGGCTTGCTGGTCAGTGCACCCACAGGGCACAGGTCAATCATGTTGCCGGACAGCTCCGAATCCACGGTATCGCCAGCCACGGTGGTGATCTCCGAGTGCTCACCACGGTTGACCATGCCCAGCTCCATGACGCCGGCGATTTCCTGGCCGAAGCGCACGCAGCGGGTGCAGTGGATGCAGCGACTCATCTCTTCCATGGAGATCAGCGGACCGACGTCCTTGTGGGGCACCACACGCTTTTCTTCTTCGTAGCGCGAACCTGTACCGCCGTAACCGACGGCCAGGTCTTGCAGCTGGCACTCACCGCCCTGATCGCAGATGGGGCAATCCAGGGGGTGGTTAATCAGCAGGAACTCCATCACCGATTGCTGCGCCTTGATGGCTTTCTCGCTCTTGGTACGAACGATCATGCCTTGCGTCACAGGCGTGGCGCATGCAGGCAAAGGCTTGGGCGCCTTTTCCACATCAACCAGGCACATGCGGCAGTTGGCAGCAATGGACAGCTTCTTGTGGTAGCAAAAGTGCGGAATGTAGGTGCCAGCCTTCTCAGCAGCATGCATGACCATGCTGCCGGGAGCGACCTCCACCTTCTTGCCGTCTAGTTCAATTTCAACCATATGTCTCTCGCCTCTCGCGATCAGGCAGCAGTGGAGCCAGACTTGGCAGCCGCGGCAATCTTGGCTTCAAATTCGTGGCGGAAATGCTTGATCATGGCGCGCACCGGCATGGCCGCTGCATCGCCCAGCGCACAAATGGTGCGCCCCATGATGTTGACGGACACGGAGTCCAGCAACTCGATATCTTCCGGACGGCCCTCACCTTCGTGGATGCGCTTGACCACACGCCACAACCAGCCTGTACCTTCACGGCATGGTGTGCACTGGCCACAGGACTCGTGCGAATAGAAGTAGGACAGGCGCAGCAGGCTTTCCACCATGTCACGCGAGTCGTCCATCACAATCACAGCGCCAGAACCCAGCATGGAACCTGCCTTGGAGATGGAGTCATAGTCCATCGTGCATTCCATGATGATGTCGGCAGGCAGCACTGGGGAAGACGAACCACCAGGAATCACAGCCTTGAGCTTGCGACCCGTGCGTACACCACCAGCCAGCTCCAGCAGCTTGCTGAAAGGCGTACCCAGTGGCACTTCATAGTTACCGGGCAGGTTCACATCACCGCTGACAGAGAAAATCTTGGTGCCGCCGTTGTTGGGCTTGCCGCATTCCAGATAGGCCTGACCACCGTTGCGGATGATCCATGGCACTGCCGCGAAAGTCTCGGTGTTGTTGATGGTCGTGGGCTTGCCATACAGACCAAAGCTGGCGGGGAATGGCGGCTTGAAGCGGGGCTGTCCCTTCTTGCCTTCCAGCGATTCCAGCAATGCGGTTTCTTCACCGCAGATGTAGGCGCCAAAACCATGGTGGGCATGCAGCTGGAAGCTGAAGTCAGAGCCCAGAATGTTGTTGCCCAGATAACCTGCGGCACGCGCCTCTTCCAGCGCAGCTTCAAAGCGTTCGTAGGCCTGGAAGATTTCGCCGTGGATGTAGTTATAGCCCACGGAGATACCCATCGCGTACGCGGCAATGATCATGCCTTCGATCACGATGTGGGGGTTGTGCATCAGGATCTCGCGGTCCTTGCAAGTGCCTGGTTCACCCTCGTCAGAGTTGCAAACCAGATACTTCTGACCGGGGAACTGACGTGGCATGAAGCTCCACTTCAGGCCAGTGGGGAAGCCCGCACCACCACGGCCACGCAGGCCAGATTCCTTCACGGTGGCAATGACTTCATCCTGCGTCATGCCATTGCCGCCGTCCTTGCCCAGCAGCTTCTTCAGAGCCTGATAACCACCACGCGCTTCGTAGTCCTTAATGGACCAGTTGCTGCCATCCAGACCTTCGTAGATCTGAGGGTTGATGTGGCGACCGTGAAAGCAGGTCTCGTTGCCCGAAGCAACGAACTTAGCCAGCACAGCATTGGCAGCAGGATTGTTCAAAATCGTGCTCATGCCTTACCCTCCGCAGCCTTGAGGCCATCGACGAGCGCGTCCAGCTTTTCGTTGCTCATGAAGCTGCACATGCAGCGATCGTTCACCAGCATCACTGGGGCATCCGCACAAGCACCCAGGCACTCAGACTGCTGCAGTGTAAACAGTCCATCAGGCGTGGTTTCCCCCATCTTGATGCCCAGCTTTGCTTCCAGATGGTGCAGTGCGTCGTAGCCATTGCGCAGCTTGCAAGGCAGGTTGGTGCAGACGTTCAACTTGTACTTGCCCACGGGCTTCTGGTTGTACATGTTGTAGAACGTCGTGACTTCGTGGACAGCAATCTCAGGCATGCCCAGCACTTCAGCGATGACTGCCTCGCTCTCAGGACTTACCCAGCCCAGCTCCTGCTGCACGATGGACAGACATGCCATCACTGCAGATTGCTTCTGGTCTTCCGGGTACTTGGCCACTTCGCGCGCAAAACGCGCTTTGGTCGCTTCAGTAATCATCGGTCAATCTCTCCGAACACGATATCCATGGTGCCGATCACTGCCACCACGTCGGACAACATGTGGCCGCTGACCACTTCGTCCATCATTGCCAAGTGCGCAAAACCTGGTGCACGAATCTTCAGGCG
>JAEZZU010000029.1 GCA_023418355.1 Pseudomonadota bacterium
AGCCCAGCAAAACTGGGTAGTGGGAAAGTCTTGGAAACCACGTCAAACTCAGTACAAACAACTGAGCAAGTATCCACAACAAATCAAAGAAAAATGCCGTTCACTTGGCTTAAGTGAACGGCATTAGTGCCCATGGCACTCCTTGCAGGTGGTGGTACGGCAGCCCATCAGGGTAGCAGTCGCGGCTCCTGAGGGGCAGCGCTGCCAGCCCGCAGCTGTGAGCCCTGCATGCCCTGATTGCGCAGCTTGAAGATGGCCACGGCCTGCAGCAGCTCATTGGCCTGCACGGACAGGCTTTGCGCGGCGGCGGAGACTTCCTCGACCAGTGCGGCGTTCTTCTGCGTGGCCTGGTCCATGCTGGTGATGGCTTCTGCTACCTGGCCCACGCCATTGCTTTGCTCGACGCTGGCATGGCTGATTTCGCTGATCACGCGCGAGACCTTGTTGATCTCCTCGATCGCCTGTTGCATGGAGTTGCCCGCTTCGGTCGCGCGCTCGTTGCCGGAGCGCACTTCGTCGAGGCTGTTCTGGATCAATGCCTTGATTTCCTTGGCAGCGTCTGCACTGCGGCTGGCCAGGGCACGCACCTCGCTGGCCACCACGGCAAAGCCTCGTCCATGTTCACCGGCGCGGGCCGCTTCCACGGCGGCGTTCAGCGCCAGGATGTTGGTCTGGAAGGCAATGCCGTCGATCACGCCAATGATGTCGGCAATGCGCTGGCTGCTTTGGTCAATGCCTGCCATGGTGTGCACCAGGGCAGACACGGTCTGTCCGCTACCGTTGACCACATCCTGTGCATGGCGGGCCAGATGGTCTGCCGTAGCGGCGTTGTCTGCGTTGTGGCGCACGGTGGAGCCCAGCTCTTCCATGGCTGCTGCGGTTTCTTCCAGCGCGCTGGCCGAGCTTTCCGTGCGGTTGGCCAGATCGGCATTGCCGCGTGCAATTTCTTCGCTGGCCAGTGTCACGCCATTGGCCTTTTGCTGCACGGTGCGGATCAGCCCGTCCAGCGAATCGGACGTGCGGTTGATGGCCTGCAGCAGCTTGCCAATTTCGTCATCACTGTGCACGGGTGCGCGCTGGGTCAGATCACCCTTGGCCAGTGCTTCGGTCACTTCCAGGCCCTTGTTCAGTGGCATGACCACGGTGCGGCGCAGCACCCAGTAAATGGCACCGGTCAGCGCAGCAATGCCCAGCAGGCCCAGCACGATAAAGATCAGCTGCAGCTGCTTGCCGGCTTCCAGAATCTCGGACTCGTTCACGCTGGTGGCCAGGGTCCAGTCCCAGGGCGCAAAGCTCCGGAACGTGGTGATCATGGTGCGTGTGGACTTGTCCTTGTTCAGCACGTCATAGATATGCGTGCCACGGTCGTGGGTCAGCATGTGCTGGATGTACTTGTGGCCCTTGGCATCTTCACGCTCCCACAGGTTGTCGCCTTCCACACGGGGGTGAACCAGGATGGTGCCGCGCTGGGGGCCACTGGTCTGCATGACGAAGTAGTAGCCATCCTTGCCCACCTTGAGTTCACGCAGCGTCTTCTTGATGCTTTCCAGGAAAGCGCTGAAGTCCATGCCAATGAACACGGCTCCGATGAGCTTCTTGTTCGCATCGTGCAAAGGGGTGTAGTGCGCCATGAACTCCTTGCCAAACAGCTTGGTCAGGCCCAGATATTCCTTGCCCTGCAGCAGCAGCTTGTGGGCGTCCATATCTTCAGGAATGGTGGTACCCACGGCACGGCTGCCGTCTTCGAGCTGGATGGTGCTGGCAATGCTTTTGAATTTGCCGTCTTCCAGCACAAATACGGTGCTGGCCGCAGTCGTCAAGGTTTGAAAGCGGTCCAGGAGGGCGTTGTCGCCATTGGCAGAAGCACCATTGAGCAGCAGCACCTTGCGGTTGCCCACTTCCAGTGTATGAGCGCTTCGGGCGTTCTCGCTCTGGAAAACCTGGGTGATTTTTCGCGTGCGTTCACGCAGGTCCTGGTCGCTGCTGGCGAGGAATCCGTAGACCATGTCCATGCTCTGCTGCATGTCTATTTCGGCGCGTTGCTGGATGGTGCTGGTGACGCGCATATTGATGACGAGCATCAGCACCACCATGATGACGGCCACCGTCAGCAAGGTTGCCAGCGAAAGCTTGGCACCTAGATTCAATTTGGTTTTACTTAGTTTTTCGAACATTTCACGTCGAACCGGGTTTCAGTGCGGCGGAGCGTAGATATTTACATTTATTAACACAAGTAAAACATATTGAATCGCTCTGATTTCAGGAGCGATGAATGTATGCACACACTGCCTGAAATCGTGATGTTCAGTGCAGAATGTGCAGCAGAACCATCGTGCCCAGATTGGTCACGCTTGCTCAACGACGATGTTGATGTGCATTCCCCGGTGATGCGTGGCTCGGCGGCAGGCAGGGGAAAGCACCGCCGCAGACCAAGAGGGTGGTGCATGTGCCATCGCCGTGTGTGCCAGGCTAAAAGTTTGATAGCTATCAGCGCTTGCTGGATAAGCGCTCAAGGCCATTTTTTATCTGAATGACCTTGTGAGAGAGGCAAAGATATCTTCAGGCGTCAAGCTTGCAGGGTCTGGGGTGCCCGATAGACCAGCACCTTGAGGCTGCGCTCTTCATCCACATCGGCAAACACAGCAGGGTTGGCGACGCGCTCCACAAACTCCAGCTCGGGTGCGATCTCCGCCATCTGGTCCTTGAGGAAGGCCGTGTTCAGCTCCGGCGCATTGAGGCACAGCAGTACATGGCCGCCGGGGCGCAGCAAGCCGGGCAGGCGGCGCATGAGCTTGGCGTAGTCCTTGGTTGCAACAAAGCTGCCTTTCTGGTAGCTGGGCGGATCAATGATGATCAGGTGGTAGGGGCCACTGCGTGTGATCTTGCCCCAGCTGGTAAAGATGTCGTGCGCCAGAAAGCTCGCACCTGTCAGCCCATTGAGCTGGTGGTTCTGCTGGCCGGTGGCCAGTGCCCCCTGCGCCATGTCCATGTTCAATACCTGACGGGCGCCTGCATCCAGCGCCACCACCGAGAACGCACAGGTGTAGGCAAACAGGTTCAGCACCTTGAGGCCATAGCGGTGCTCAGGGTGCTGTGCCACATGCTCGTGTACCCAGTGGCGGCCTGCGGCCATGTCCAGAAAAATGCCGTGGTTCTGGCCACGCAGCACATGGGCGCGGTATTTCAGACCGGCTTCGGTGACGATGTGCGGCTCTGGCACGCTGCCTGCCATCAGCCGTGTTTCGGCCTTGGTGCCGGGCTGGCGCATCTGGTAGACCCAGTTCAGCGGCTGATCGCCACCGACTTGTGCCCAGCGCGCCTGCAGTGCCTCACCCACCGCAGCCAGTGCAGCTTCCTCCAGTGGCTGAAAGCTGGTCAGCACCAGTACGGGAGGAAAGGCATCGAGCACCAGATGCTCACAGCCCGGGTAGCGGCCTCCGCGTCCGTGGAAGATGCGGCTGGCATCCGTGGGCATTTCAAACTGGGCAATGGCGTCGAGCAGGGCTTGCATGGGATGAGAGAAAACACAAAGGCCGTGAGTATGCGCTACTCACGGCCTGGTTGCGGGAGATGGGTGTTCAGAGGGTGTCTGGCAGGGGCTTCCAGCCGCCTTGTCCATCAGCTTCAAACATGGGAATGTGGCCGACGGTCTTCACGCGCTGTTCCCAGCCTTCGCCCAGTGCATTGACCACGGCACGCCAGGCATGGCCTTCGCTGAGCACGTTCACCATGCCCACCACGTTGGCACCCGCGCGCTGCAGCAGGCGGATGGCAGAGACGGCGCTTACGCCGGTATTGATCACATCATCCACCAGCACGACACGCTTGCCCTTGACGCGCTCCACGAGTGCCGGGTCCAGATACACCTGCTTGCCCTTGGTGCTGGTGGAAGAGGTGGTGGATTCGCTCAGCGCTTCGTCGTACCAGAACTTGCGCGAGTGGCCCAGCGCTACATAGTGGGGGTGGCCCAGGCCGCGTGCGACCAGACGGCCATAGTCCAGGCCCATGGTGGGCACGGCGGCGATCACGTCGGGAGCAAACTCCTGCGCAGCCTGCACCATCAGCGGGGCCAGCGCATCTTCCACGGCAAAGTGGCACTGGTTGGTCATCAGGAGCGCAATGGCCTTGTCGCCCGTGGGCAGCACGCGCAGGGGAAGTTCCAGGTGGCTGCCATTGCTCAGGCGCACGGCGTAGCGGTCAGCAGGGGTGTCAAACGCTTGTCCAGCGGGGTAGTAGCGTGCCTCGTAGGCGGCAAGAGTGGTCATGGCGAATCTCTCAAAAAGCAAAGTCCAGCATGTAAAAAGCCTGAAAGGCAGGTGAATTCCTTTCAGGCTGCGGATGCAAGGGGATGGCCGGGATTAACCCAGAGTGCCGATCACGCCCTTGACCAGGAAGTGCATCTTCAGCTTGTCAGCATCAGGCATGTCGCCAGCCTGTGTCTGCTGCTTGCCGGACTGGTCCAGCAGCGGGCCGTTGAATACGGGGCGCTTGCCAGAGATGATGTCCTGGCGGCGCTGCTCTACCGCGGCGCGCACGTTCTCAGGCAGGTTCTTGCTGAAGCGGTCGTAATGGATGGCGCCGTCCTTCAGGCCCAGCCAGACATTGCCGGGCTTCCAGGTGCCAGCCATCTTGTCGGCCACGACCTTGTTGTAGTAGACGCTCCAGTCCAGACGGGCCGCAGCCATCTGGGCATCGCCACCCCACTGGGCCATGTCGGTATCCCAGCCAAAGCCCACCTTGCCGGCTTCCTTGGCGACCTGCAGAGGAGCGGGGGAGTCGGTGTTCTGCATCAGCACGTCCACACCCTGGTTCAGCAGGGTCTTGGCGGCTTCTGCTTCCTTGGGTGGATCGTAGAAGGTGTTGACCCACAGGATGCGGGTCTGGATCTTGGGGTTCACTTCCTGGGCACACAGCGTGAAGGCATTGATGTTGCGCACGATTTCAGGAATTGGCACAGGAGCGACCACGCCGATGGTGTTGGTCTTGGACAGGTGACCGGCGATGGTACCGTTCAGGCAGGCGCCTTCGTAGGTGCGGATGTCATAAATGCCCATGTTCTTGGACATCTTGTAGCCGGTGGCGTGTTCAAAGGCCACATCGGGGAAGTCACGTGCAGCGCGCTCCATGCCGTTCATGAAGCCGAAGGCGCCGCCAAAGATCACCTTGGCACCTTGTGCTGCCAGATCGCGGGTCACGCGCTCGGCATCGTTTTCGGCCACGTTTTCCACGAAGATGGTTTCCACCTTGTCGCCAAACTTCTTCTGTACTTCCTGGCGCGCCAGTTCGTGGGCATGGGACCAGCCTGCACCGTCTGCGGGGCCAATGTAGAAGAAGCCTACCTTCATGGGGTCTGCAGCGTGGGCAGAAACGAAGGTGGCTGCACAGCCCAGAGCAATGGCGGTGCGGCGAAGAAGTGTGCTAGTGGAGCGCATAAGAGTTCGCGGAAAAGTAAGACGTGAACAAACCCGCCACGCTCGCAAGAGCCATGCCGGGTGCAAGCAAACTTTGCTTACGCGCTATTTTCCGCAATCTACGTGCTGATATTCGGGTAAACCCTGAATTTTTTATGTGCGCAGCAATCGCCATTGGCGTGTGTATTTACTTCGGAAAAGCGTTAGATGTGCGCACCTGCTGCAGGCGTGGATGACTCGGCTGTGCGCCAAGCGCTCGCTGCATGGAGCGGATTGCGTCAGCCCATCACATCTGGCAAAGCGCTCTTAGCGCCGCTCCAGCACCATTTCATTGCCTTGGCGTGTCATGTGCAGCTGCGAGAGAAAGCTGTTGCCCAGCAAGACATGTGGCATGGGCTGTGGGCTGACAACGGCGTGTATGCCATGCAGTGTGATGTCGCCGACACGCACGGAATCGAGCTTGACGCGCCAGCCCTGTGTATTGCCATTGGCGGTGCGCAAGGTGACGCGCTCCCCCTTGCTGTAGTCCAGATGCAGGCGCTGCGCATCCGTGAGGCCGATGCCGATCACACTGGCGCCGGTGTCCACCATGTAGTGCATGGCCTTGTTATTGATAAACCCATTGCCACGAAAGTGACCCTGGTTGTCTGCACGCAGCACCACCTTGCGCTGCCCGGGTGATGAGGTCTGCCCGATGCTGATGGGTGAGGCACCCATGCGCACTGTCTGGCGCTGGCCTTGGTATTCAATCGTGGCCTGCTCGCCCTGCACGGAGATCAGTCGCACGCCCTGGTGGCTCTGGTCTGCCCCCAGTGCCTTGGGAGGGCCGCCATTGATGACCAGCAAGGCCTTGCTGCCCATCACCCCTGTCATGGCCACGGACTGTGCCTGCACGGCAGTGGTGCCGAAAACGACGGTGAACCAAAGAGTCAGCGTGCTGCGCAGAAAAAGGTGCGTCATGTTGCTACAAAAAAGGTAGACGGGGCGAGTCAAGCACCCAGTCTACCTAAGCAGCACAGTGCGCGACAAGGCTGGCTACGCAGGCTCAGCCACTGCCGTGCAGCAGATTTTTAGTCGCGGAAGTTGTTGAACGACAGGGGATGGTCAGGCAGATCCTTGCGGATCAGTGCCATGGCCGCCTGCAGGTCGTCACGCTTGGCGCCGGAGACGCGCACGGCATCGCCCTGAATGGAGGCCTGCACCTTCATCTTGCTGTCCTTGATGAGCTTCTGGATCTTCTTGGCCAGGTCAGCTTCAATGCCGTTCTTGATCTTGACGGCCTGCTTGAGCTTGTCGCCGCCGATCTTCTGGGGCGTCTGCACATCCATGAAGCGAACGTCCACACTGCGCTTGGTCAGCTTGTTGCGCAGGATGTCTTCCACTTGCTGCAGCTGGAACTCTGCATCACCGTACATGGTGATTTCCTTGTCCTTGAGTTCAATGGCTGCCGATGTGCCCTTGAAGTCAAAGCGGGTGCCAATTTCCTTGGCAGCGTTCTCAACGGCGTTTTTTACTTCTACGAAATCGGCTTCAAGTACGGTGTCAAAAGATGGCATGGAAAGTCTTTCTCAAAAGAATGGTCGAGTAGGGCAGTTGCATGCGGCTGCAGACGTGCTGGCAGGCGCAGTGCGACAATTGACCGGATGTTAGTCGAGAAAAATACCCCCCTGCAGGACTGCAACACCTTTGGCATCGTAGCCAGCGCAGACACGCTGGTGCGCATTCGCAGCAGTGCAGACGTGCAGGCGTTCATGGCCAGCACACATTACCAGGGCCGCAAGGTCTTTGTGCTGGGAGGTGGCAGCAACATCGTACTCAAGGGCGATGTGATCGATGCGGTCGTCCTCAAGATGGAAATCCCCGGCATGGCGCTGGTGGGTGAGACCGATCGTAGCTGGATCGTGCAGGCTGGTGCCGGTGTGCGCTGGCACGATCTGGTGCAGTGGACCGTGGAGCAGGGCTACGGTGGTCTGGAGAATCTGGCGCTGGTGCCTGGCACGGTGGGTGCAGCTCCCGTGCAGAACATTGGTGCCTATGGCGTAGAGCTGCAGGACCGCTTTCATGAGCTGGATGCCGTAGATCTGGTGAGTGGGGAAACCTTCACGCTCAATGCCGCGCAGTGCGCGTTTGGCTATCGGGATTCTGTCTTCAAGCACGCGCCTGCAGCGCCCGCTGGAACGCCTGTGGCCAAGGCACAAGGCATGGGGCTGGCCGGCCGAGCCGTGATTACCCATGTGCGTTTTGCACTGCCCAAGCTGTGGAAGCCGGAGCTGGGCTATCTGGACCTGCAGCGCAAGCAGCAGGAAGAAGGTGTGGCACACCCCACAGCCAAGCAGATTTTTGACTGGGTCTGTGCCATCCGTCGGGCCAAGTTGCCCGACCCTGCCGTGATTGGCAATGCTGGCAGCTTCTTCAAGAACCCTACGGTCACGGAAGACCAGTGCCGCGACATCATTGCGCGCGAGCCCAAGATCGTGCACTACCCCATGCCGGATGGCTCCATCAAGCTGGCTGCGGGCTGGATGATTGATGCCTGTGGCTGGAAGGGCAAGACCGTGGGCAATGCAGGCGTCTATGAAAAGCAGGCGCTGGTGCTGGTCAACCGCGGCACGGGCAGCAGCAGCGTGACCGGTGGAGAAGTCATGACCCTGGCGCGTGCGATTCAGACCAGTGTGTATGAGCGCTTTGGCATCCAGCTCGAACCCGAGCCCGTGTTTGTGTGAAGCCCTGAAAAAGCAAAAGCGCTGTGAAAACAGCGCTTTGTGGTTGTGGGCCAGATGGCCCGGGTTGTGACAAGCTGGCCGTGTTTCAGGCCAGCGCCTTTTGCTTCATCCATTCATGCGCTTGCTGCTTGGCATAGGCGATGGCGCGGTCTGCTGACTGGAACAAGGGCGTGAAGGTGAAAAAGCGCAACGTACGGCCAACGCCGTTACCGCTGTCTACGGTCAGGTGCGCTTGATAGTGACCATTGGCTTCGGGCAATGCCTTGGGCTCGAAGGTGAAACGGTCGATGGTGAGGGTGTGTGTGTTTGTCATATTTATCTCCCTTCTTCTTCAGTAGTGAAAAGCACAACCAAGTAGGTCATGCAAGGCACATAGTACTTTTGGATTGTGACAATGCAGCAAAAGTTCCGGTTTTTTTGATGTGCCAGATCAAAAAAGTTTGTGAGTCAATGTTGGCTCCCTGTGTGAAGGTCCACCAGCATTGTTCACTTCAGGTTGCCAGACAGGAATTTGGCCAGGCGTTCGCTCTGCGGGTTACTCAGCACTTCACGCGGATCGCCCTGTTCCTCAATCACGCCCTGGTGCAGGAACACCACGTGGTTCGAGACCTCGCGCGCAAAGCCCATTTCGTGGGTGACCACCACCATGGTGCGGCCTTCCTGAGCGAGCAGCTGCATTACGCGCAGCACCTCACCCACCAGCTCGGGGTCCAGCGCTGAGGTCGGCTCATCAAACAGCATGACTTCAGGCTCTACCGCCAGTGCGCGGGCGATCGCCACACGCTGCTGCTGGCCGCCACTCATGTGGTTGGGCCAGGCATCTTGCTTGTTTTCCAGACCCACAAGGCGCAGGTATTTGCGGGCGCGCTCAATGGCTTCGTCCCTGGGAATGCCCAGCACATGCACGGGCGCTTCAATGATGTTCTGCAGCACGGTCTTGTGTGCCCAGAGGTTGAAGTGCTGGAACACCATGGCCAGCTTGGTGCGCATGAGCTGCAGCTGCTTGGGGTTCACGGCTTCCAGCTCGCCATTGCGACCGGGCTTGAGCTGTAGTTCCTCGCCTGCCACGACGATGCGGCCTTGCTGGGGTTTTTCCAGCAGGTTGATGCAGCGCAGCAGCGTGGATTTGCCGGAGCCGGAGCTGCCAATCAGGCTGATCACGTCCCCGGCCTTGGCAGTCAGCGATACGCCCTTGAGCACCTGGTTGCTGCCATAGCTCTTGTGGATGCCTTCGGCTTGGAGTTTGTATGCAGTAGAAGTCATGAAAGCTTAGTACGTACGGGGTGCCAGATAGGCCATGTAGCGTTTTTCGAGCAGACGGAAGCAGCCAATCAGCGCAAAGGTCACGCACAGATAAATGGCTGCTGCGGTCAGATAGGCCTCGAAGGGCAGGTAATAGTCCGAGTAGATGCGGCTGGCGACTGCGGTGATGTCGGTGAGTGAAGGCACCACGCTGGCCAGACTGGTGGAGTGCAGCATCATCACCGCCTCGTTGCAGTAGGGTGGCAGTGTGCGGCGCAGTGCGCTGGGCAGCACGATGCGCCAGCGGATCTGCCAGGGGCTCATGCCCATGGCGCGTGCGGCTTCTACTTCACCGGGGTTGGTTTCGCGGATGGCTCCCGCCAGCATTTCGGCGGTGTAGCCCGCAGTGTTCAGCGCAAAGGCCAGCAGGGCGCAGAAGAATGGTTCCTTGAAGTGCGTCCAGGGCCAGACTGCGTCCCAGCGCGCCTGAATCCACTCCAGCTGCCCCAGTCCGTAATAGATCAGGTAGACCTGAATCAGCAGCGGCGTGCCACGCACAAAGTAGGTAAAGGCACCCACGATTTTTTCCAGCACCACCTGCCCACTGGTCAGCGCCAGGGCGCACAGCAGCGCCAGCACACCACCAATGGCCAGGCTGGAAAACAGCAGGGACAGCGTGACCAGCAGCCCATGGCCGTACATGGCCAGGTGTTCGGGTTGGAAGATGATGTCCCAGCTCATAACTGCACCTTCTCCGTACCCAGGCTGTAGCGTGCATTCAGACGCTTGAGCACCCACAGGGAAATGCTGGTGAACACCAGATACAGGCCTGCGGCAAACAGCAAGAAGATGAAGGGCTCACGCGTGGCGGCGCTGGCCTGCTTGGCCAGATACGTCATGTCGTGCAGACCGATCAGGCTCACAAGCGCCGTAGCCTTGATCAGCACCAGCCAGTTGTTGGTAAAGCCGGGCAGGGCATAGCGCACCATCTGCGGCAGGGTAATGCGCAGAAAAGTCTGCGTGCTGCCCATGCCAAAGGCCCAGGCGGCTTCCATCTGGCCACGGGGGATGGACATGATGGCGCCGCGGAAGGTTTCCGTCATATAGGCGCCGTAGATAAAGCCCAGCGTGGCAACGCCAGCAACAAAGGGGTTGAGGTCCAGGACGAAGTCCGAGCCCAGGGATTCAAAAAAGCTGTTGATGCCAATGGCCGCGCCGTAAAAGATCAGCAGCATCAGCACCAGTTCGGGAATGCCGCGTATCACCGTGGTGTAGAGCGTGGCCAGCCACACCAGCGGTTTCTTGCCGGAGAGCTTGGCGGTGGCTCCCAGCAGCCCCAGCACGGTGGAGACCAGCAAGGAGGCCAGAGACACTGCCACGGTCAGCAGCGCCCCCTGGAGAATGAGGAGGAAATAGTCGCTCATGCGCGATGCGTGTCCAAAAAAGACTGCCCACTGTCAGAGGGGCCGACAGTGGGCAGTGCAGAGCTGCAAGCTCAGTTGCCGTAGGGGTCAAAGTCAAAGTACTTCTTGGCAATGGTGTCGTAAGTGCCATTGCTGCGAATCGTCTTGATGGCCTGATTGATCTGCTCTTTCAGCTCTTTCTGGCCCTTGCGCATGCCAATGCCAATGCCTTCGCCGTAGTACTTTTCTTCAAACTGGTCGGGACCGACGTAGCCATAGTCCTTGCCTTCTGGCTTGCTCAGGAAGCCGCCATTGACTTCCACCTTATCGGCCACGGTGCCGTCCAGACGGCCTGCGTTGATGTCCAGGTAGACCTGGTCCTGGGCTTCATAGGGAACAATGGTCACGCCTGCGGGCTTGAGTTCGCCCATGGCCCATTTTTCCTGGGTGCTGCCCTTGAGCACGCCGATCTTCTTGCCCTTGAGCGATGCGGGGCCGGTGTACTCCGTGCCCTTCTTCACCACGATGGCGCTGGGTGTCTTGTAGTAGCGGTCGGAAAAGTCGATCACGCGCTTGCGTTCATCGGTAATCGACAGCGAGCTGACGATGACGTCGTACTTGCGTGCCTGCAGACCGGGGATCATGCTGTCCCACACCTGTTCCACGAACACGCATTTGCGCTTGATTTCGTTGCACACCGCGTTGGCGATGTCTACGTCAAAGCCCGTGGGGGTGCCGTCTGCGGTTTTGTAGGTGAAAGGTTCGTAGGTCGGGTCGATGGCGACCTTGAGGTCTGCGGCCTGCGCTGCAGATGCACAAGCGGCCAACAAAGCCAAACCCAGAAGTTTCTTTGCCATACCAGTCTCCAATGTTGTGAGAACCTTGGCTTTGCATGATGTGTGCCAAGTTGCGTTGCATTGTAGGGGGCAGTCTGGGTCTGAGACGGTTTTTTTGATCAGCGCTTCACACACTTGTGCAATGCGCTGAGTTTTGCTGTAGCTGCGTGGATCAGAGCTTGCTGTAGCTGGGGCGAATCAGCAGTGTGTGGATGCGGTAGGGGGCCTGTTCTTCCACGGCGACTTCAACTGGGACGAAGGCCTTGTCGCAGCTGAGCAGATAGCTGCCTACAAAGGAGATGGGAATCTGCACCTGGCCTGCCAGGCTGCAGTTGCCCACGATCTGGTGCAGCTGGCTCAGCACCTGCTGCAATTGCGCGGCAGTGATTTTTTCGTTGAAGGAATCCGTGAAGTGCTTGGCATCCAGCAGCGTGCTTTGCTGGTTCACGGCGGTGACCAGCGCCTCCATGGTGCGTTGTACGGCCTTGGCTGCTTCAGGATTGGGCGCAGGCAGCTGGGGCTGCGCTGGTGCCTGTGCAGCAGCGGTTGCCACAGGGGCCGCATGCACGGATTGTGGCGCGTCGGTGGTTTGTGCCAGGGCGGCGGTTGAGAGCGTCAGGCCGCAGGCCAGAGCGGCGAGCCAGGTGGGAGTGTGGGGTGTGCGCAAGGTATGCCTCCTAATTGAAACAAGTTGTAGTGTTGACGTCGGGCTGACGAGGCGTTGTAGGCGGAATGCCTGTGCGTGCGTCATAGGCTGGCTGGCACTGCCGCAGCATGTGCACCCGCGCACCATGCCTGCATGCGGCTGCTGCTTTGTAGGAAACTGTTTTGCATGCACTGGCGCTGCTTGCGGACGAGCGCCCCCGTCTTTTTGCGGTACAACATGCGCCAATTACATTGAAGGAAATTGCCATGAAGTCTCGTGTTGCCCTGTTGGTCCTGATCATTGTGTTGATCGGGGCACTGGCCTTTTTCAATTTTTCCTATCTGGCTCAGAGCGTTCCCATGTCGCTGGGCTTTACGACGGTGGACGGCCCCCTGGGCCTGATCCTGCTGGTACTCACTGCACTGATGGCTGCTGCCTTTATTGCCTATGTGGTGACCATGCAGGGCACCTGGCTGCTGGAGTCGCGTGCCCATGCCAAGGAAATGGCGGCGCAGCGTGAGCTGGCTGACAAGGCCGAAGCCTCGCGCTTTACGGAATTGCGCGTTGCCATGGAAAACCTGCACCGTGAAGAAGAGCGCCGACTGATTGAGCGCATCGACATGCTGGAAGCCCACTTGCAGTCGCGTGCCCAGGAAAGCGACAACGCCACCGCTGCCTATGTGGGCCAGCTGGAGCAGCAACTGCGCACCAGTCACACCCTGGGCGCGGCGCGCCCTGAATAGCACAGCGGCAACCTGTAAGCCTTGAGACTGTTACAGTGCTACCAGGTTGATAGCTGCTAGCGCTGTATTTTTGGATGTTTCAAAGGTATTTATTGCTGAAAACCACATATTGCAGGCGCTGCCAGCTATAAAAAAATCCACCGCAAGGTGGATTTTTTGTGGGCGCAGGGCTTATTTGAAGCTCAGCACCCATTCGGCCAGCTTGTGTGATTCCGCTTCACTGACCTGGTTGTTGGCGGGCATGGGCACTGGCCCCCAAACGCCGCTGCCGCCTTTGAGGATTTTGCTGGCCAGCTGGGGCGCTACATCGCTTTGACCGGCGTAGCGCTTGGCAATGTCTTTGAAGGCCGGGCCGACCAGTTTTTTCTCCACGGCATGGCAGGCCATGCAGTTGCGGGTCTTGGCCAGTGCCATATCGGCCATGGCGGGTGCTACGCAGCCAACGGTCAGCGCAATAGTGATTAAAGAACGCTTCATCGCTACACTTTTCTCATGACAGGGACGACGAGCCTGCATTGTAGAGACATGCGTGTGCCGTCCTCTGTGACCCTGACAAGGTGAAAGATACAAGGAGAGGGCAGACCATGTGGTTGTTGAGTGCGGTAACGCTGCTGGCATTGTTGCGCGTGCTGGCGCATCTGGAGGTGGTGGACGTGTGGGGCATTTCCGCCATGTCCTGGTGGTGGATTGTGGGTGGCTATGCGCTGTGTGCGGCCTGGTTCAGCTATGCCGACCGTTCCGGGCTGACCACGCGCAAAGCCATGGAGCGCATGGAGCAGCGCCGCAAGCAGCGCATAGAAAAGCAGCGCGAAATTCTGGGCACACGGCGCAAGCGCTGAGCCTTCGCAATCCGCGAAGGCTACATGCTGGTTGTCGCACCGCCATGGGGCGCAGGCGGTGGTCCATAATGAATGCAAGCGCTCTCAGCGAGCGCTCGGATCACTGAGACAACCACTGCAACCCATAACACGCTCCCACATGCCTGCATATCGCTCCAAGACTTCTACCGGCGGCCGCAACATGGCCGGTGCCCGCGCCCTGTGGCGCGCCACTGGCATGAAAGATGGGGACTTTGACAAGCCCATCATTGCCATCGCCAATTCG